>DASXIL010000549.1:0-8055 GCA_036497985.1 Candidatus Angelobacter sp.
TGCAGAATGTCGTGAAGGTGTATCAGCGTGACAGCCAGCAGATCACGGTGCTGGACGGACTCAACCTCGAGGTGCCGCAGGGGGAATTTATGGCGCTAATGGGGCCGTCGGGTTCAGGCAAGACCACGTTGCTGAACCTGCTGGGCGGCCTGGATGTGCCATCGGCAGGCAGCATTACGGTTGCCGGGGATGAGATCACCCACATGTCGCGCAGCCGGTTAACGCATTGGCGCGCCCGCCACGTGGGCTTTATCTTCCAGATGTACAACCTCATTCCGGTGCTTACGGCTTTTCAGAATGTGGAACTACCTCTTCTGTTGACTAGCCTTTCCAAGGCACAGCGGCGCAAGCACGTGGAAACAGCGCTGGGAGTAGTGGGATTGAGTGATCGCATCCACCATTTTCCGCGCCAGCTTTCCGGCGGACAGGAGCAGCGTGTGACCATTGCGCGAGCCATTGTGTCCGATCCCACGTTCCTGCTGTGCGACGAACCTACAGGCGACCTTGACCGCAAGAGCGCGGACGAGATCATGGAGCTGATTTTGCGCCTGGTGAGGGAATATAAGAAAACCGTCTTGATGGTGACGCACGATCCTGTCGTCGCCGCGCGCGCTGACGTGACGTTACACCTGGAAAAAGGCGTGCTGGTGGAGGCCGACCGGCTGCAAACGGTTTCCAGCGGAGGTGTGCGATGAAATTCCTTGGTTTGATTCGCGCCAATTTGTTTCGCAAAAAGATCCGCTTCATCCTGACCATTGGATCGTTTGCCGTGGCACTCTTTCTTTTTGGCGTGCTCGCCGTGGTACGGGTGGCGTTCAGCGGCGGCGTTGACATTGCCGGGGCCGACCGTCTGGTCGTCATCAATCGCACCTCGATCATCCAGCCTCTGCCGCTGGCCTATGCGGACAAGATCAGGAGAATCCCGGGCGTCAAGGAGATTACGTACGCGAATTGGTTTGGCGGCGTTTATCAGGACGAACGTAATTTCTTTCCCCAATTTGCCATGGACGTCGATAACTGGCGCAAAGTTTATCCCGAGTTCGATATCCCCGCAGACCAGTGGCAGAACTTTGTGAAAGACCGCCAAGGCGCGATTGCCGGCGCAGCCACGGCGAAGCGCTTCGGCTGGAAAGTTGGGGATCGCATTCCCATCAAAGGAACTTTCCTTGGCGGTGTGTGGGAGTTCAACCTCGACGGTATCTACCACGGCACGCGGCAAGCCGATGATGAAACCCAGTTCTGGTTTCAGTGGAAGCGTTATGAAGAGCAGGTCCCCGCCCAGTACAAAGGGCACGTGGGCTGGTACACCATAAAAATCGATCACCCGGACGATGCGTTGCGCATTTCCAAGGCAATTGATACCGAATTTGCCAATTCACCCTTTGAAACCCATACCGATACGGAGAAACAGTTCGCTGCGGGTGGGTCAAGCAATTTGGCAATATCCAGTTTTTGATTATGGCAATCGGCGGAGTTGTCTTTTTCACTCTGTTGCTAGTCACGGGGAATACCATGGCAATCGCCGTGCGTGAGCGGACGGGGGAGCTTGCCGTGCTTAAAGCAGTGGGATATTCAGACCGGTTTGTTCTTCTGTTTGTGTTGTTTGAATCGCTGCTGGTTGCAGTGATTGGCGGCGCCCTGGGGCTTGGCCTTGCCAAATTATTCACGCTGGGCGGCGATCCCACGCGAGGGCTATTACCTTTCTTCGTTTTACCCGGCAAAGCAATCCTTGCTGGACTGGGAGTTACGCTGGCCGTGGGCGCAGCCAGCGGAGTAATTCCGGCGGTTAGTGCAATGCGATTGCGCGTGGTCGACGCATTGCGGAGGGTCTGAGTTATGGCGATTCCAGTTGTTTACAACCTGCGTAGCGTGAAAGAGCGCTGGACCTCGGCTGTGGTCGCCGTGTTGGGCATTGCCGGTACCGTTGGCGTTTTCATTGCCATGCTGTCACTGGCTTTTGGCTTCAAAGCGACGCTGGTTTCTTCCGGCTCTATTGACAATGCCATGGTCCGGCGCGCCGGGTCGACATCAGAGATGGACAGCAGTATTTCTCTTGACCAGATCAAGATTATGGAAGACTTTCCCGGCGTGGCCCACGCTAGCGGCGGTCCGCTGGTGACTCCCGAGGTGGTTGTGATCGCGCCGTTTCCTCTGCGTTCGACTGGGACGGACGCCAATGTGCAGATACGTGGTGTTTCTCCGCGAGCGCTGGATGTCCGCAGCAAGATAAAGATGATTGCAGGGCGCTTTTATCAGCCCGGTCTGGCTGAGCTGGTGGTGGGACGCAATGTGGACAAGACTTACGCCGGCCTTAGCCTGGGCGACTCAGTAAAATTTGGTGGTGGAACCTGGCGCGTGGTTGGTGTCTTCGACGCAGGAGGCTCTGCATTTGATTCTGAAGTATGGTGCGATGCGCACGTGCTGAACCAGATATATCATCGCCCGGAAAATATCTACCAATCGTTGACCGTGCATCTGGATTCACCGGCGTCACTCCAGCAATTCAAGGACGCGGCGACCGCCGATCCCAGACTGACGGTGGATGTGAGCCCAGAGATTGAGTATTACGCCAAGCAATCCAGGACTTTGACCACGCTGATTGTCGTGCTGGGCGGAATTGTTGCTGTTGTCATGGGCATTGGCGCGGTGTTTGGGGCCTTGAATACCATGTATTCCGCCGTGGCGGAACGCTCCCGCGAAATTGCCACTCTACGCGCCCTTGGCTTTGGCGCGGGCAGCGTAGTTTTTTCCTTCATGATTGAAGCGTTGCTCATTTCGCTGGTCGGTGGATTGCTGGGCGCGGTAGCGGTGCTGCCATTGAATGGATTGACGACTGGCGCAATGAATTGGCAGACGTTCTCTCATCTGGCTTTCGCTTTTCGCATTACTCCATTTCTGCTGGCATTGGGATTGGTTTTTGCTCTGGTAATGGGAGTCCTTGGCGGATTCTTTCCCGCGCTTCGTGCTGCTCGACGCCCGGTTGCTCCGGCGCTACGCGCGATGTAGCACATTCATCGCCGAGCAAATGCGCCATTGAACAAAAAACTGCCGCATCCGGAAAAGATGCGGCAGCCTTGTTATGCGGGCTTTTACCAGACGTGGCACGCGTTGGCGCTGACCATTTTCTGGCCGGCCTTGCAGCCAAACGCTTTAGCAAAGTCCGGACTGTTTTGCAGTGTCCCGTTCGTGCGATACTCGCCCGGAGAATGAGGATCGGTCTTGGCCAATAGCCGGGAGCTTTCCGGCGTGGCATTCTGGCACCAGACCTGGGCAAAGCCTAGAAAGAAACGCTGTTCCGGCGTGAATCCGTCGTTTGTGGCTCCCACTTTAGGATTCATCTCCATGTCTTTATGCAACGCGGCGAGTGCGATGCGAAGCCCGCCGTTGTCAGCCGTGTTTTCGCCCAGCGTCAACCGGCCGTTGAGATGAAGGTCGTCCACCGCGACAAACGAGCTGTATTCATCGGCGATGCAGGTTGTGCGCTTGTCGAATTCGTCGCGATCAGCCTGCGTCCACCAATTCGTGAGGTTCCCTTCCGCATCGAACTTGCTGCCCTGATCGTCAAAGCCATGCGTGAGCTCATGGCCAATGACCACGCCGATGCCGCCAAAATTCACGGCATCATCCGCATCTTTATCGAAGAAGGGTGGCTGCAAAATTCCGGCAGGGAAATTGATGTCATTGTTTGGCGGGCTGTAATAGGCGTTCACCGTGGGCGGCGTCATGCCCCACTCTTTTTTGTCCAGCGGCTTGCCGATCTTGTTGAGGTTACGTTTTCTTTCAAACGCCCGCGCCTTCTGGACGTTGCCAACAAAGTCGCCACGCACGATTTTCACCGAGCTATAGTCTCGCCAGGTGTCCGGGTAGCCGATTTTGTTGGTGATGGCGTGGAGTTTCACCATCGCCTGCTTTTTAGTTTCCGGAGTCATCCAGTCCAAGCCCTGAATATCTTCGCCCAGGGATGTTTCCAGCGCGTTCACCATCTTCAACATGCGCTGCTTGCCATCCACACCAAAAGTGGCCGCGACATATGGCTGGCCCAGTGCTTCGCCCAGCAGCATGTCAGTCGTTTGGACACAACGTTTCCAGCGGGGCTGCAATTCTTTTTGCCCGTTCAGGTATTGCCCGTAGAAGGCAAAGTTCTCGCGGACAAACGGATCGGACAATGTTGGCGCGGCTGCCCTTACTGCATGCCAGCGTAAATAAGTTTTCCAGTCGGCAACCGGCACAGAGTCAACCACGCCATTGACCTTCTGGAAGAAATCCGGCGGGACCACGTTGACTTCAGTAAAGCCCGGCGCGCCGGTTGAAGTGAAGAAACGATCGAACTTGAAGCCAGGAGCAAGCGCCTCCAGTTCCGAGACCTTCATTTTGTGGTCGCGGTTCTTGGGATCGCGCATCTGCACGCGCTTAAAGGCAGCATCGGCCAGTTTGGTCTCAATGTCCATCACGGCCTGAGCTTCTTTCTTGGCCGCCGCTTCATCGTCGCCCAGCAGCACAAACATCTTGGCCATGTGTTCCAGATATTTTTGGCGCGTTTCCTGCGACTTGGCATCGTTATCGGAGTAATAGTCGCGATCAGGAAGTCCAAGACCTCCCTGCACTACATTGGCAACCTGCATGCTCGCATTGTGGAGGTCAGGTTGGGCGCCAAAATTGAATAGCGCCTGCACGCCAAGAGGTTGCAGATAAGCAATGGTTTCAATCAATTGGTCCTGATTGGTGATAGCGGCGATACGGTCCAGCTCCGGTTTTAACGGAGTGCTGCCCTTTTTGTTGACGGCGGTTTCATCCATGCAGGATTGGTACATGTCGCCAATCTTTTGCTGCACGTCCGTGCGCTTAGGGTCGTTAGCAGAAACCTTCTCCAGGATATTGTGAAGGAATTGGCGATTGTAGTCCACCAATTCGTTGAAGCGGCCCCAGCGAGACTGGTCAGGGGGGATAGGATTATTTTTGCGCCATGTGCCGCATGCATACTGATAGAAGTCCTGGCATGGGTCAACGCTCTTATCCATAGCGCCAAGATCAAAAGACTTGGGCCGTGGGACGGTCTTTTCCGCGTTCTCCGTTTTTTGCACAGAAGCCGCGGCAGCTGCCCCTAAAGGCTTTTTTGTTGGCGCGCTGCCGGTTTGCGCGCCGGCAGTTACCACCATCAGGACAATACACGTTACGATTCGTTTCCAAAGCATAGGTACCCTCAAATTAAATTTCATAAAACTGGAAAGTTTATGCCCATTTCCTAGGGCTGTACAGCAAAAGCTTTAGCCTGGGTTGGGCGGCATCTCCGGCAAAGTTGCGGCCGGAATTAACTGTTGCTTGTAAATTCGGGTTGCTGCACTATTAAAATCGCACTGCGATGCCTTACCCACCGAGCGGCCCGCCATCGACCAACACCCCTGACGCCGAGAATGCACCAGGTGTTCCAGCTGGAAGCGACGTTGAGCTGATCATCCGCAGCCCGTCTTTGCAGCGAGTGATGAAGCTTGCGGAAAAAGTGGCTCGCCATCCCGCTGCCGTGCTCATTGTGGGTGAGACCGGCTCAGGCAAGGAGATGGTTGCGCGCACCATCCACAGCCATTCTCTGCGCTGCAACCAGCCGCTGGTCGATGTAAACTGCGCCGCCATTCCGGAAAACCTGGTTGAGAGCGAACTCTTTGGATATGAAAAAGGGGCCTTCAGCGGCGCGGACGCCATGAAACCCGGCTTTTTCGAGATGGCCAACAAGGGAACTCTCTTCTTCGACGAAATCGGCGACCTGGATTTAAAGATCCAGGTAAAGCTCTTGCGCGTGCTTGATGGCGTGCCTTACTACCGCCTGGGCGGCAACAAAAAAGTCAGCGTCGATGTGCGCGTCGTCGCGGCCACCAACCAGCACCTTGAAGATCTGGTCAAGGCCGGACGCTTCCGCAGTGACCTTTATCATCGGCTGGCCCAGTTCAAACTTGAGGTCCCGCCACTGCGTGAGCGACCTGAGGACGTGATAGGAATCGCCGAACATTTGTTGCACCAGCACTATCCGGAATCACGCTTCAGCCGCGACGCTGTGGACGCACTTACTGGTTATGCGTGGCCCGGCAACGTCCGCGAACTTAAGAATGTGGTCTTTGGCGCGGTCTTGCAGGCCAAGGACGCACAATCTGAAATCTCAGCTTCTGACCTTCGCTTCCCTGATTCTGTAAGTTCACGCCGTCGTTCTATTCCCGCTGACTCCGACCTTGACCAGGTAGAAAAACACGCGATCCTGCACGCGCTTGAAGACAGTGGCGGCAATCAAGGGAAAGCCGCTGAAGCTCTTGGCATCTCACGGCGAACCTTGATTCGCAAGCTCAAGATTTATCGCGAGGCGGGACTGGAAGATACGTCCGGCAGCCTCAGCCTTAACCAGCAGCGCTATTATCGCGCTCAACTTGAGCTCCCTATCCAAACGAAATATGCCGGCGAACAGTTTGACGCCGTGCTGCTCAACATCAGCGCCGGCGGAGCCGGAGTTCGCACAGAGAAGCCGTTGAAATCCGGCGCTCCGGTTGCGCTTGTCTTTTCGATTCCCGGCAGCAACAGTGAAACTCCGGTGGAACTTCCCGGTCGCGTTACCTGGACCAACAAAAGCGGGCAATACGGAATTCAATTTGCTGAAATCCCACCAGCACTACGCACCAGCCTGCAACGCTGGCTGCGCGTGGAAATGAAAAAAGACGGCTGGGACGTAGACGCCCGAGAGTAAAAATCACTTCGCTGCTGATCGTCCTTACGAACTTCCAATCAGTATGCCCGCCACAAAAACCAGGCTCCCGCCCAGGACCACCTGCAGCGTCGCAGAAACCCACGGCGTTTCCATATAGCGATGCCTCACCCACGAAATTGCGCCCAGTTCCGCAATCACCACAGCCACCGCCACAATGGTCGCAATGCGGAATGACGGTATCAGGAAAGGAAGCGTGTGGCCAATTCCGCCCAGCATCGTCATCACACCGCAAACCACCCCGCGCACCCACGGATGCCCGCGGCCCGTCAGGCTGCCATCGTCTGAAAGCGCTTCAGCAAAACCCATGCTGATGCCTGCGCCCAGTGAAGCCGCTAATCCAACCAGAAAGGCGAAGTGCGACTCATGCCGGGCAAAAGCGGCGGCAAAAACCGGCGCCAGCGTTGAGACCGATCCATCCATCAGGCCGGCCAGCCCCGGCTGCACTATCTGCAAAACAAAAAGCCTGCGGCTGGCTTCGTCTTCCTCGCCGCGGGTTCCGGCGTCCAGTTTTTCCCGGCCAAGTTCTTCGGCCCGCTGCTCATGCTCGCGCTCTTCCTGCGCCAGGTCGTTCAGCAACTGGCGGATGCTCGCATCCTGCGTGCGTGATGCGGCCTTCTCATAAAACAGGCGCGTCTCCACTTCCAACGTCGAGGCCTGCCGGCGCGCCGCTTCCGGACGCAAAGGCTGCGTCAGCCAGATGGCACGGCGGGGCACCAGCCCTTTTACGTCTCCACGCCGGATCAACGGTATGTACTCGCCGAACTTGGTCCGGTACAGGTCAATCAGCTTGCGCCGGTGCGTCGACTCCTCGTCACGCATGCCTTCAAACATGGCCGCGGTGGCGGGAAAGTCTTTCCGGAAATTCTCGGCAAAATCGCTGTAGACGCGTTCGTCTTCTTCCTCTAAAGCGATCGCCAGGGCAAGTACTTCTTGTTCTGAAAGGCTCTCAAAGCTGCGCATAGGGTTTTAGAGTGCCGGCGTGGCGCGCGGACTCAACTGGGCATTTTACTTGATTGAGCGCCGTGCCACCCCTCCCCTGCCTCAACCCCGAAAAATAAGGACTTACACGATTTAACTCCGGGGATACCCCGGGATTGGACCACACCTCGGTGGGTTGCGATTCCCTTTTTCCGCTCTCCGCGCGTCCACGCTAGGTTTTAGAGGGTCTTCTACGCGTCTCCTCGGTGAGTCGCTTTTCCGATCACCAGACCCAGATGCATTATGAAAGGGCGCCCCTGTGGAGTAAGTTGACGGTGAATCAAACTACAACTCTCTACAACAAGGAGCACCCTCATGGATAACGGTAACAG
>DASXIL010000550.1:0-2590 GCA_036497985.1 Candidatus Angelobacter sp.
GTACGCGGTAGGCGGCGGAGAAAGCGGCTATATTGCGCCATACCCGACTGATCCAAACATCACATTTGCCAACGCCGAGGCATTTACTTCTCGTTTTGACAAGCGCACCGAGCAGGTCGTCGACATCTCAGTTTGGCCGCTGGATGTTTCAGGCAATGGCGCAGAAAAATTGCTGCATCGTTTCAATTGGACATCGCCATTAATGATTTCACCGCACGATCCCAATACGCTGTATACAGCATTCGAGATGGTGTTCAAATCCACCAATGCCGGACAAAGCTGGACAGCGATCAGCGGTGATCTGACCCGCAACGATAAATCCAAACAGAAGCCTTCCGGCGGCCCGATCACGCTGGACATTACAAGCGTTGAGTACTATGACACGATCTTTGCTCTGGCCGAGTCACCGCTCAAGAAAGACACGCTATGGGCGGGCACCGATGATGGCTTGATTCAACTCACCACAGATGGCGGCCAGCACTGGACCAACGTCACGCCCAAAGACATGCCGGAATGGAGCATGATCAGCATCATTGAGGCATCACATCACGATGCGAACACGGCTTACGTGGCTGTTGATCGGCACAAGTTTGATGATTTTCGTCCGCTGATTTTCCGCACCAGGGATAACGGCAAGAGCTGGATACTCACTGCCAACGGAATTCCGGAAGGTTCGTACGTGCGCTCCGTCAGGGAAGATCCCAAACGCAAGGGCTTGCTCTATGCCGGAACGGAAACCGGTGTTTATTTTTCCGTGGACGATGGCGGTCACTGGCAGCCGCTTAAACTGAACCTGCCGGCTGTGCCAGTTCATGATCTGGAAATTCATGGCGACGACTTGATTGCCGCCACTCACGGACGCGCCTTCTGGGTGCTCGACGACATTACTCCGTTGCGGCAGTTGGATTCCGTTTCTTCCACGGCAGAGATGGTGTTGTTCAAACCAGAGACGGTGTTGCGTTTGCATTTGCCAACGGACATCGAACGGCGTGGGCCGGTAGGCGACAATCCGCCGCCGGGAGCCATCATCAGCTATTACTTTAAGGCTGCACCAAAAGATGAAGTAAAGCTTGAGATTCTGGACTCGGCTGGAAAAGTGGTCCGTCTGCTTTCCAGCAAGGAAAAGAAAGGCGACGAGCAGCCGCCGGAGTGGCCGGACCAGGTAAAGGAAGTCACCACAATTCCGGCTTCAGCCGGCATGAACCGCTATGCCTGGAACCTGCGCTATGAGGCGCCGGTAAAGATTCCGGGAGCGTTTTATAGCGGTATCGGCCCGCAAGGACCGCTGGTGCAGCCGGGACAATACACGGTTAAGCTGATCGCCGGCAAGCAAAGCCTTTCACAACCGCTGGAAATTGTGATGGATCCGCGGAGCAAGAACGTAAATCCTAACGATCTGCGCAAGCAGTTTGAATTGGCCGCGCAGGTGAATCAGGCGAATAATGATTTGCATCGCGCGGTGAACCAGGTTCGTACCATGCGAGCTGAAATCAAAGCTGTCCAGCAGCGTTTTGACGACGATCCGAAAATGAAAGCTTTACTTGAACAAGCTGCTGCACTGGACAAGAAGATGGCTCCGGTTGAGGAGCATCTCATACAGGTGAACATGAAGGGATCGGAGGCGAACCTGGCATTCCCCAACATGCTCAATGAGCAGCTGGATAGTTTTAGCTCCATTGTGCAGGCGGGGGATAGCGCGCCGTCAGAGCAGCAATATGAGGTGTTCAAAATGCTGCGAAGCCAACTGGACGAGCAACTTGCGGTCTGGAAGCAACTGATTTCCACGGACGTGCCTGCCTTCAACGAAGCCATGAAGAACAGCAACACGCCGGCGCTCTACGTGCCGCCGGAAGGCGAACCGGTTGGAGCCTTAAGGGTGCCTGTCTGGCCTAAAAAATACTATGCGCGGCAGGCATCTTTTTAGGCGTATTATGAAACAAAGAACTGAGGCCTGCTGTCGAATTACCGGTCCTTTTGTAACTGCTCCCATCCATTGTTGCCACAAGGAGTCATTCATGCGAGCGATTCTTTTCGTTGACGATCATGAAGTGCTGGCGCGATTGAGCTGCGAAATTCTGGAAATGCAGGGCTATCGTGCGGTCAGCGCTTATAACGGGACGGAAGCGCTGAAGAAGTTCGACGAAGAAGATTTTGACATCCTTGTGACCGATTTCCGCATGGACGGCATGAACGGGGTAGAACTGGCCAAAAAAGTCCACGAAAAGAATCCTGACGTTCCTGTAATCATTGTCACGGGTTATGGCCCGATTGATGGCGGCAAGGACGTTGCAGCCTGCCTGCAAAAAGAAGACCTCTTTCCTGCGCTCCTGGAAAAAATCAAGATGTTCCTGGGTGAAAGAGAGCCACGCCCGCAAGCAGTTAAGACAGCTTAGGTTTTAACCACAAAGGACACGAACGAGCACGAAGGTTAATTTTTCTGTTTCCTCTGAAATTCTATAGGCTCTCTGCTACGTTTTTAGACGTTATTCTTTAACGCTACCCCGTGCGATCAACAGCGTAACTCCCTCTTGGTGTTCCTTCGTGTCCTTTGTGGTGAATGGTTTTTGTTAGACTCACCCAGTGCGCCGTC
>DASXIL010000551.1:0-3423 GCA_036497985.1 Candidatus Angelobacter sp.
CAGGCTAATGCCATCATCGGCGAGGACTTAACGCTGTTTGGCGTTATGGGATATCGGGGAAGTGGTGCCTTGCAGAAAGTGGTGACTTATTAGAGATGAATGCGAGAGTCTGGAAAACTGACTTGAGACCGAAACCGGGACAATCCATTTTGGTGCTCCTGGGAATTACAGGCCCGACAACCGGGAACTCTCTCCAGCAACTTAGATTCCATTTTGAAAATGATCTGATTATCTGAATGGAAGTAATTGAAATGACGAATGTAAACTGACCTTGGAGTAAGTAGGCAATTTAAAATTCGAGTCGCAGATGAATATCTTTTAATGGTAGGAAGAGTACAAGGGTAAGTATGTGGGTGCCACTCACATTTCAGAGCGAAAGGTGCAGAAGACTGGCGGCCTCACGCAGGCGCTTTGGCAGACTTGGCGCGGATGCGGGCCAGCGAGCTCAGCCCGCGCAGCACTGTGTTGAAGTATTCGGGGTTCCTGCTCACAAACTTCAGCCGGCTGCCGCGACCTAGATAGGATTCCGGCTTGGACTCTTCCAATTCCTGCCAGAACCAGCGCTGCATGCGCTTCAGATCGAAAGCATTGCCAGCGCGTGAGTATATTGTCTGTGCAGGCCCCAGGGTGAACCAATCGTATTTTACAAAGACTTTGTAATCGCGTTCCGGAGCGTCAGAGGTAAAGATATACCACTCGTTAAAGATCTCGAAAGGTATGTCGGAAATGTTATTGCTCACCGGGATATGCAGAGACCGGCCTGAGGCGCGCCATCCGCGCTGCATTTCTTCTGAAGTTGGCTGAAGCGGATAAGAATCAAAAGAGGTGATCACGACGTTCTTGTTTGCTGCCACGGCAGGACAAACCTGCAGAACGTCGTAAACTTCATGGGCAGCCGTTTCCAGCCACCTGTATTCTCCCTGGACCCCGTGAAACATTCACTCCCTCTTCTTCAGTCAGGCACTCAGTGCGCTGTCCTTGCTGTAATCTGCTTCCCAGACGCCTTCAAAATCCACAAAGAACCCGCGGATGGTGAGCTCGGGAATCTCCGCCTGCAGGAAATCTACGGCGCGATGCAGGTCATTCCGGTGGTTTTCGGCTTCGCGGGCAGTGTCATCGTCAAAGGCCGCAAGGCCGCCGTATGCGCCGCAATCGGAGTGTAACATGAGCAAAACCGTGTGGGTGCCGTGCAGTTGCATGGATTTGCGGACCTGTTCCAGAACGAATTGCCGGTCTCTTTCCAGGTCGTCTCCGGCCAGGCACTTGGCGCCCCCGGCAACCAGAATGGGATCAAAAAACTCCACGCCGATGCGTTTGGTCAGTTTGTGGAGCACCACGTCAAAACGATGGTCGAAACACCAGACGATCGCGGCATCGGCTTTATACCTTGCTCGTGGAGAGTCGAAATGGAATACCTTGCGAATAAGGCACCTCGCCCGTCGGGACATTATATAGTCGGATGCGTTCTGGCGTTCTGTGAAAATAGGCCAAGGCCCCGGCTCTGCGGTACCGCCTTTTTCCCCGCAATGAGCGCAGGAATCGAGAATCTCACCCCGCAAATGGATGGGAACAATTCCTTCCCGCCGTATACTTCCTTTTAGCTCCCCCGGAGAAACCATGAATCTTGATCGACGTTGGACCAAGCTCTCTATCGCCTGTCTTCTTCTCAGCTTAGCTCTGTCAGCCACTGCCGCCGCTTCCAGCATCACGTTCAAAATCACGCTCCCGGCCAACCAGCAGCCCATAACGGGAAGGATGTTTGTGATCATCGCGCGCGCCAACGACCCGGAGCCTCGGCTCCAGGTGGGCTCATGGCGGTCGAGGACGGAGATGATCGCAGTCGACGTGCAAAACCTGCAACCCGGACAGGCTGCCCAGCTTGACGCTCTGACGCTCGGCTATCCCTTGAAGTCAGTACGCGAGCTTCCCGCCGGCGACTATTACGTTCAGGCGCTGCTCAATGTTTATGCGCGTTTCCAACGGTCAGACGGTCATACCATCTGGGCGCACATGGACCAGTGGGAAGGCCAGCAGTTCAACAAGTCTCCGGGAAATCTATTCAGCGACGCCGGACATTTCCATCTGGATACACTCACCGGCTATGAAATCAGGCTTAATCTTGACCACAAAATTCCCACGCCGCTGCCGCCGGGCGATACGCAGTACGTAAAGCACATCAAGATACAGAGCAAGCTGCTGACGCAGTTCTGGGGTCAGCCCATTTATCTGGGCGCCACAGTGCTCTTGCCGGAAGGTTATGAGGCGCATCCCAACGCACACTATCCCGTGCTCTATGAGCAGGGACATTTCAGCCTGCGTGCGCCGCTTGGTTTTTCTACAGAGCAATCCCCAGCGGACCTGCCGGTGCGGGAAGGTCGCATCTCCGGGCCGGAACTCTACAAGCGCTGGACCTCAAACGGTTTTCCGCGCATGATCGCCGTAACCTTTCAGCACCCGACCGTCTACTTTGACGATTCTTACGCCGTGAACTCCGCCAATAACGGCCCTTACGGCGACGCCATCATGAACGAGCTGATTCCTCATATTGAGGAACATTTCCGCATCATTCGCCAGCCTTATGCGCGCGTGCTTTCCGGCGGGTCAACCGGCGGATGGGAGTCGCTGGCGCTTCAGGTTTATCATCCTGATTTCTTCGGTGGAACCTGGACTTTCTTTCCCGATCCTGTCGATTTCACGCGCTATGGGATCGTCGACATTTATGGCGACGTGAATGCGTTTCTTGCGCCGGGTTATGATGCGCCGATTCCAGAACGGCCCATGTCACGCACTGCCGAAGGGCAGACGGATGTTACCGTGCGGCAAATGAGCCAACTGGAAGAAGTGCTTGGCTCCCACGGACGATCCGCAGAACAGTTTGAAGCGTGGGAAGCCGTCTATGGCCCCGTGGGAGTTGATGGATATCCCAAGCCGCTCTGGGACAAGAGCACCGGCAAGATCGATCCCACTGTCGCGGCATATATGCGCGAGCATGGCTACGACTTGAAAGATTATTTGCAGAACAGCTGGCAGACGATCGGCCCCAAGCTTGTCGGCAAGCTGCATATCTACTGCGGCGACATGGATAATTTCTACCTGAACCTTGCGGTTTACCGGCTGGAAGATTTCCTCAAGAGCACCAACAATCCACCCTACGGTGGATCATTTGAATATGGCCGGCCGATGAAAGGCCATGGCTGGACGCCCTTGAACCAGGCGGAACTGCTGCGGGTAATCGCTAACCACATCACATTGAATGCGCCCAAGGGAGCGGATGGGAGCTGGAAGTACTAAAAGAGTTGTCGCCGCAGATTGGCGCAGATGAACGCTGATCAGAAAAAGAAATAGGAGTTTATGAAGCTAAGTAACTGCGGGCTAATGTTGCATTAGCAATCTTTAAACCCCAATATCCTCATTCCACAATTC
>DASXIL010000552.1:0-3637 GCA_036497985.1 Candidatus Angelobacter sp.
ATCTGAGATTGGTACTTCGTTATAAACTTTTGCAAGCGCTTCCTCCTGCTCGTTGTTGTAAGTTTGGCAACTCACATCATACGAACTGAGGGGAAGCGCTTCACTGCCTTTTCCTTTGGTTGCGGCTCCGCCGCGCTGCGCAAATCTGCGGCGATTATCTTTTGCGTCTCTCCACCGGACTCACCGGTTTCATCCGTGGCACCTGGCGACGCTCTTCGTGAATCTCAACCGGGTGCTCGCCCGTGCCCACTACATGCAACCGCATGAAGTTAGTTGACCCGCTGCTGCTGCGCGTTCCCGCCACCACGGCAATCACATCTCCGGGCTGCACCGCGTGTATCTGCAAAAGATACGTTTCCGCGTTGTGCACCATGTCTTCAGCATTTGGCGTCATCTCACATGATAGTGGTGAGACGCCCCACATCAGGTTCAGCCGTGCGCAAACCGTGGTATTGGCGGCAAAAGCATAGATTGGCGCCGTAGGCCGATATTTGGAAATCAGACGCGCCGTGGTCCCTGTCTCTGTATAGACGGCGATGGCTTTCATCTCCAGGTCTTGTGCGGCATGCGCCACAGATTCACAAATCGTCTCTGAAATGGAAAGTTGCCGATGCTGGCGGCGTCGTTGTATCGGCTCTTCTTTGGCTGATTCAGCTTCCAGCACAATCTTCGCCATCATCGCCACGGTTTCCCGCGGATACTTTCCGCTGGCAGTCTCCGCAGAGAGCATCACAGCGTCGGAGCCATCGAGAATCGCATTGGCTACGTCGCTGGCTTCAGCCCGCGTGGGACGCGGATTCTCGATCATCGACTCAAGCATCTGCGTGGCGGTAATCACCGGCTTGCGCCAGTCCGCAGCACGGCGAATCACATGCTTCTGGATGATCGGCACTTTTTCCGGCGGCATCTCCACGCCCAGGTCGCCGCGCGCCACCATCACTCCATCGGCGACATCGAGAATCTCTTCCAAATTTGCCGGATCGATGGCCTGCGGTTTCTCCAACTTGGCGATCACCCAAGCGTCAGAGTTGTGCTGCCTCACCAGCCGCTTTACCAGGCGCACGTCGTCGGCTGTGCGGATAAACGAAACCGCAATGATATCCACGCCATGCTTCAGGCCGAACTCCAGGTCTTTTTCGTCTTTCTCCGTCAGCGACGGTACGCTTACGACGGTCCCAGGCAAATTGATTCCTTTATGCTCGCCCAGCAGGCCGCCGTTGAGGACCTCGCATTCAACATCGTCACCGCGAACAGCAATCACGCGCAGTTCAATCAATCCATCGGAGAGCAGAATGCGCGCGCCAGGCTCAACTTCCTTGGCCAGGGTCTTGAAAGTCGTCGAGAGCAGCGCTGCTGTCCCGGAAATGTCCCGCGGCGTTATGGTCAATCTGGCTCCGCTTTTAATGGCAATCGGTGTCCGGTATTTCAGCCTTCCCGTGCGGATCTTTGGCCCTTGCAGGTCTTGCAGAATGCAGATGGTGCGCCCTTCTTTGTCGGCAACTTTGCGCAGCCGGTCAATCATCCGTGCGTGTTCCTCATGCGTGCCATGGGAAAAATTCAGCCGTGCCACGTCCATGCCCAGCCGCATCAAATCGCGCAGCACCGCTTCAGAGCCGCTGGCCGGCCCAATGGTGCATACGATCTTGGCTTTTCTTATTGTGGGCACAATGCCCGTTTCCAGCGCCTTGGTTACAGCAGTCACCCGTTCATACCTTCTTTTCCGTGGCGTCGCTCTCCGCCATCTTGGGATAGACTTGCGCGTTCATCTCTGCTCCCAGCAACACGATCACTGAAACGATATACAGCCAGACTAACAGCGCAATGGCCGCACTCAGCGATCCGTAAACAACCGTGTACGTGGCATAGACCCTCACATACCAGCCAAACAGCATCGTCGCCGGAAACCAGAGCACCGCTGCCATCACCGCGCCGGGCAAGACGCGCCGCCAGGATTGTGTCTTAGGCAGTCCGTGGTGATACATCAGCGCGGTCAGCGCAATTGCCGTGAGCAGCGCGATGCCCCAGCGCACGCCGTCCCATACGAGAAGGATGAGCGGTTTGAAGAGGTGCATGGTTCCGCTCTGTATCCAGTTTTCCACCTCGGTGCCAAATGCCACCAGGATCGTCGCAAATCCCAGCGGTATGAGCGCCAGCAAGACCAGGTAAATAGCAATCGCGCGTTCACGCCAGAAGCCCCATGTGTTTTCCATACCATAGGCTTTGCGGAAACCGTCCATCCAGGAAATCATGACTCCTGTGGCCGCCAACAGCGTCACAAAAGAAGCCGAATATATGATGCGCGTGGCATGGTGCTGCTTGCTCTGAAAGAACGCCAGCGCCACCGAGCGCGATCCCGGCGGCAGCACCCAGCCCACGGCGTCGGCTATCTGCTCCAGGAAGCCTTCTGTATTGTGTGAAGCCTCCAGCACCGACGTGATCACCAGGAAGGCGGGGAACAGCGTAAGAATCGACGAGTACGCCGCTCCTTTGGCGATGGAGAATTGCCCGTGTTGGATGGCCTGCCAGAAGGCCCGACGAAGCCGCGTAAAGTGCATTAGCTGAATAGGTTAAAGCGGGTTAAAGAGCTTAGCAACTGTGGAACTATCCAAATACGGTCTTTTTTGATGTTTCGCCAAGCGGCGTCAAGGCCATGTCTGAGCGTAATTAAGGATGGCGGTGGGGAGTTCATACTTTCTATCGCCTAGGCTAAGCACGCCAGTTTCCGGCCCTGACGAAGTCGCTTCACTACCCACCATTTCTCCCCGACAACACCGTCTGGATAACCATCTTGGTACACAACCGGAAGGGAAAACTTTAGTTACTTCGTTCTGCTTGGAAAAGGATAGTAGGTTAGGCATTATTCGGGCTCGGGTACGGGGCACTGGCTCATATCCGCATCTGCTACGCAACAGAACTGACAATTTAGGAGAAACGATGAAATTTCCAAGTGTTGTGCATTTGAGCGTTATGTTGATTGCAGCAGTGTTGACGATAAACGTGTCCAGTCTCCAGGCACAGAATGCTTCTACTCTGCCTCCGGCACAGGTTGGCGTCGAGTATACGGCTGAGCTGAAAGCCGAAGGAGACAAACCGCCGTTCAAGTGGAGCCTGGTTCGAGGCGCTTTGCCGCCTGGCCTTGAGTTGTCAGACAATGGAACCATTCACGGCACTTCTTCAGCAGCCACTCAGTCGCCCATGGTATTTACCGTCAAGCTGTCAGACTCATCCAATCCGCCGCGGGAGACGGTGATGCAGCTCTCCTTGAGTGTTTCTGCCGCTCACGCTGGATTGAGAATTGTTTTGCCGTCAGGAGGGAAAAAGGTATCCCAAGATGTCCTGAATCCCGCCACTTTCATCAGGATCTATGAAGACCCTAAGAGCGGAAAGCGCCAGATAGTTTATGACCCTTCGAAAAAAGGGCTTGAACGTCACCTGCAAGGCACCGCTGACGAAGGAAGCACGATTGTCATACTGCCGATAGCCGGCCTTATGGGGGATGATGTGGCCCTGAATAAGCTGTTCATCACCGCCAAGTTGGCTTCCGGCGACTCCAGCAAGGACGTTCCCGTGATTGGCTACTCGGAAATCGGCAAAGACAAGGCTACCATGGCCTCGCAAACGGCTACTGCTTTCGAGT
>DASXIL010000553.1:0-3857 GCA_036497985.1 Candidatus Angelobacter sp.
ACCAATCTGCCATGAATATCGAGCGGCATTTCCCCGATTTCATCGAAGAAGATAGTGCCTCCGCTGGCCAAGGCAAACAAGCCGTCCTTAGGTTTTCCCAAGCCGTTGGCTGACTTAATGGGACCAAACAGTTGACTTTCTAAAGCGCCATTGGCTGTGGCCGCGCAATCTACCAGCAGGAAAGAATGGTCGTGAAAAGGTCCGCTGGCGTGAATGGCGCGCGCGACCGTTTCTTTGCCAGTGCCGCTTTCACCCTGCACCAAAACGGGGTGTTTGCTGGTAGCTACCTTATTGATAATGCGATACAACTTCTGCATTTCAGGAGAATTCCCGAGCATGCCGTGATAACCGCCGGGATTGACCTGTAAATGTTCGCGAGACATGCGATCTTCCAATGAATTGCGGAGGCGTCCGGCGGCGCGCGTAAGCAGAGCCTTAAGTTCTTCACCTTTGAACGGCTTGCGGATAAAGTCGCACGCGCCACTCTTCATGGCGGTAACCACGGAATCAACCGTGGCGTGCCCGCTGACCATAATGATTTCAGTCTGCGGATGCATTTCCTTGAACTTTGCCAGTAGATCGATTCCGTCCTGGCTCGACTGGCGGACATCGAGGAGAACCACATCGACAGGCTGCACTTCCATCTGGCGCAACGCGGCGCGGGTATTGTCAGCAGTGTAGACTTTGAATCCCATGCTGCCTGCGACTTCACTGGAGAGGTCTCTGGCCCAACGATCTGCATCGACGATCAATAAGAAGAGGGATTCAGCTGGAGAAATCTCTTCACGTGGAATGGCCCGTACTGCACTCGACATAGATTCCCTTTCCGCTACTCTGGAAGCCATATATTCTGTCCTTAGGCAAGAAGGGTGACTTCCGGAATCGTTGCGGCGAAAAACACTTAAGGCCCGCGCAATGTGCGCCAGGTCGGCCCGATTATTTTTCTTTCTTGCTTTAAATAAAGAGGTGCTTGGTCCCCGCCGCTAACGGTGTCCGCTTTACAAAGTTAACTACCGTTCCGAAAGATAAACGCCAGCTCATAATTTGGTACGCTTTAGGTTAAAAATTTCCAATTTCAGAAACTTCATTGCAGCTATTACAGTGACGATAGGCCACGTACTTCCGCGTATTCGCGCGCTGTTGTCCAAGGGACTACGCTGGCTTGACTTGGACAGAAGCCACGCGATACCTTCGCGGGAAGCCTTTCCAACCACAGCAGGGAGAAATTAGTGCCTTTTCAACGAATGATTACGCTCACCACCGACTTCGGTTTAACCGAGCATTATGTGGGTGCAATGAAAGGGGTTATTTACAGCATTAATCCAACAGCACAGGTGGTGGACATCACCAATGCCGTGCAGTCCTTTGACGTTCTGGACGGCGCTCTTGCTGTCTCACAGGCATATCACTACTTTCCCAAGGACACCGTACACGTGGTCGTAGTGGACCCGGGTGTGGGTGGGCCACGCAGACCGATTGTCGCAACGATCTGCCAATACGTTTTTGTAGCGCCCGATAACGGTGTGCTGTCTTTAGTCTATGAGCGCGAGGAGCGCATAAGCGTCCGCCACATAACTTCAGAACATTATTTCCATAATCCGATCAGCAAGACTTTCCATGGCCGGGATATCTTCGCGCCGGTTGCTGCTTACCTGAGCAAAGGCGTGGATACCGCAAAGTTTGGAGAAGAGATTACCGATTACGTGCGCTTTCTGGCGCCCAAGCCCAAAGCCACCGCTGAGAATTCATGGAAAGGCCTGGTGTTGAAAACAGACAAGTTCGGCAACTTGATTACCAATATCTCACCAAAAGATATTCCCCAGATTTTTGACGGGTCGTCTAAGGCATTCAAAATCACAGTGGGTAAAGCCGAGGTGACAAAGCTCGTTGCCACCTACGCAGAGGGAACGCCGGGAGAGTTGTTCGCACTGTTGGGAAGCACGGGCTTCCTGGAAATTTCAGCGAATAAAACACCAGCCTCACGAGTGGCGGCAGCGGACAAGGGGAGTGAAGTGACGGTGACGGTCGCCTAGTACGAGTTCGAATAAACCCCGTGCCCTTCTCGCATGATGCCGCCTTTTCACTGTTGCAGCACCTATGAGCGGCGTTTGGCAACATTTTGCCTATGCGTACTTGATCAAATTCATAAAGCCAAAATCCATATGCAATTGAGCATGACAGTGAAACAAAGTTAGCCCCGGATTATCGGCAACAAAATCAATTTCTGCAGTACTGTAAGGATTCACCAGGACCACGTCCTTGTGCACGCCTCCGGTAAGTTTGCCGGCGAAGTTTGTTATTTCAAAGGTGTGTCGATGGAGATGCAATGGATGCGTGTCACCACTCTCATTGCGGAAGATCATGCGATAGCGCTTTCCCTGCTGGACAAACATGGGATCGGTGTCTGGAAACGATTTTCCGTTGATCGTCCAGCGATTGAACCGTACACGCTCACCAGGCACTTTTCGAAACACAAGATTAAATTTTCCGTCAGGCTCAGGCGGGATTTGTGTTTTGCCGAATATTCCGTAGTCCCACGTCTCTTTGGCAGGTGCAATCCACTGCGGCGTGCCCTTCTGCCCCGCATATTCCACGACTACACCCAAGCCCTTTTGCCGTTCATCATCCGACGTGGCGCCAAATATCCAAACTCCGGGCTGCTTCATCTCCACAATGGCGTCAATGCGCTCCGTCACGCCAATCTGAAGGACGTTGACAGTACGCGGCGTGAGCACCGGATTACCATCAAGGGCAATAACCTGAAACTGGTGGCCTGGCAGTGCGATCGTCAGATCGTCGGTCGCGCTGGCATTGAGCAGCCGGAAGAGTATTCGCTCGCCGGCGCGGACGCGAATTGGCTCGCCGTGGCCCAGCATCTTGCCGTTGAAGGTGGCGTATTGATATGAGATTTCCAAACCATTATTTGGCGGTCCCATGTGGATCGCCGTCGAGGGCTCCCACTGGTGAATTGCCAGAAAGACTTCGCGATCGTAATTACCGGGCTCACTCTTTGGTTCTATATAAAGGAATCCAAACTGCCAACTGTACATCCCTTTTGTGAGATCGGCGCCGGCAGCATTGTGAGTGTGATATAGCCTTGTGCCGGATGGTTTAGGAACAAAAGTGTACCGGCGCTGGCCATGTGCTGGAACCGGAGGCGTACCCTCTTCTGCGGCTCCATCCACTTCCGATGGCACCATCAAGCCGTGCCAGTGCACCAGCTCATCCGTATCGGTATCATTGAACACATCGACGGTTGTCGAGACGCCTTCATGCATGCGCAGATGAGGCCCTGGCACGGTGCCGTTATAGCCAACTGTCTTCACGATCTTTCCCGGCGCCAGTTCTACTGAGACAGGAGCAATGCGAAGTGTGAAGTCTGCTTTGGCGGCAGATTGAGCTGATCCGGTGAGGTTTGGAAAGAGCGCGCGGCGGCCCATGTCGAGAGCTACAGCGCTGGTGGCGGCTAAGAACTGTCTTCGATCCACATAGCCTCCTGTCGTTCAGAAAGGCGTGCAATCCGACTATTTTACATTCTGACGGCGCGCGGAGAGTTATTCTCAATCCTAAGCAGCAGCGGTTTTCTGGAAAACTCTACAAATAAAGCGCAGCCTCACACGCAGCAGGCGCAGACAAGGGCAGGAGGTGACGGTGACGATTGGCTAGTAGACGGTTCGTGTAAGTCCGTGATCCGGGAAGTCAATCGGAGCGCACGGACATAGGACGCAAGACTTCTTAGAAGAGAGCTTTTGGTGCAGAACTGCTTCCGGGCTACCCGTCAGATAACCCAAAATCAAGAAGGCCGGGAAGGAAAGATCGTCATCTGCACCGCGCGGATTCCGCAGCACCACCCATCG
>DASXIL010000554.1:0-2709 GCA_036497985.1 Candidatus Angelobacter sp.
CTCTAGTCGCACAGAACGATTCTGACGCGCCGGCAGTGCTGGCAGCGGAAGAAAAGCGCGATCCTTCCGGCGACGGCAAGAAATATGCCTACATGGCAGCGGCCGCGCGCCCGGATGCAAACATCAAGAAACAATACTTCAATGAATACCTACACGACACAGCCCGGCCGGAAGATTGGATCGAGATAAGCCTGGGCAGTTTCAATTGGTGGAACCAGTCTGACCTTACGCTTCCCTATCTTGGCCCGGCGCTGGATGCCCTGCCACAGGTAAAGCGCGAACGGAAGATCTTTTTTATGCTGGCCTGGCTCAATGCATTCATCGGCGGGCAGCAGTCAGCGGCGGCGCAGAAGCAAGTACACGACTTCCTGAATACAGCCGCCCTGGACAAGGATTTAAGGCTCAAAATTCTTGAGGTTGTGGACGAACTGGATCGAACCGTAAAAATCCGGGGCAAATATAGATAATGGGACAGTAAACATTAAGGGAACATCGCTGCTTTTCCGCTTTTTCAGGTGCGCAAGGCGCAAACAACAGATGTATAATTTTGAGAGATATGCCGAAGTATTCGATCGTAGTCCCGTTCCATAACGAGCAGGAGAGCGTGACCGCGCTTTATGACCGGCTAAAAGCGGTCATGGAAGCAACGGGAGACACGTTCGAGCTGGTATTTGTCGACGATGGGAGTCTTGACCGCACTTATAAACTGCTGCGCGAGATTGTGACCATTGACAGCCGCGTGGTAGTGGTTAAATTGCGGCGCAATTTTGGCCAGACCTCGGCTCTGGCGGCGGGATTCGCGCACGCACAGGGCGAATTTGTAATCGCCATGGATGGCGACCTGCAGCACGATCCTGACGATATCCCAAAATTTCTTGAAATGCTGGAACAGGGCTATGACCTGGTAAGCGGCTGGCGCAAAGAACGTGTTGACAACTTTGTGATGCGCCGCATCCCGTCGCGCATTGCCAACTGGGCCATGTCGAAATTGAGCGGTGTGCAAATCCACGACTTCGGGACCACATACAAAGCGTATCGGCGGGAAATCATTCAGCAACTGCCTCTCTATGGCGAATTGCACCGCTTTATTCCCGCACTGGCCTCCTGGTATGGCGCTTCAATCTGCGAAATTCCCATCAAGAACATCGTTCGACCAAAGGGCAATTCGCATTACGGCATCTCTCGCACCTTCCGCGTCTTCTTTGACCTGATCACCATCCGCTTCCTGCTGAAATATATGTATCGCCCGCTGCACTTGTTTGGCACCGTGGGCATGCTTTCACTGCTGGGTGGAATGGGGATTGCCTTCTGGATGATGTTATCGAAGCTGGTCTGGCACATCAGCGTGATGGGAGAGCACGGTCCCCTTCTGATTTCCGCCGCCGTATTGATCGTATTTGGCGGACAGATGCTGGCACTGGGCCTGCTGGGCGATCTACAGGTACGAAACTTCCAGGAACCCCAACGGCGTGTGCCTTATACCGTTGCGCACGTGTTGCGATCGCAGAGCCAGGAACAAGCGGTCAACGAATAACCTGATTTTTTTATAAAAGAGAAAAAATGACTCCAGTTACTACCCCAACAGAATTGCGGCTGGCCAAGCGTATGGCCCGCCTGGGAACAGAAACAGCCTTTGAAACTCTGGCGAAAGCCCGCGCGCTTGAGGCGCAAGGCAGAAGCATCATCCATCTGGAAATCGGCGAACCGGATTTTGACACGCCCACAAACGTGATTGAAGCCGGGGTTGACGCCATCCATAAGGGCTACACACATTACACGCCTTCCGCCGGAATGCCGGCCCTGCGTGAAACTGTGGCGGCAGAAGTCACGCGCACGCATGGCGTGCCGGTGACCGCGGAAGAAGTAGTGATCGTGCCCGGCGGCAAGCCCACGATCTATTTCACTTTTACCGCGCTGGTGGAAGAGGGCGATGAAGTCATTTATCCCAACCCCGGCTTTCCTATCTATGAATCGCTCATCAACTTCACCGGCGCAAAACCGGTGCCGCTGCAGATGCGGGAAGAAAAAGATTTCCGGCTGGATCCCAACGAACTGGCCGACCTGATCACTGACCGCACGAAGCTGATCGTGCTCAACTCTCCGCACAATCCCACAGGCAGCGTCGTCACTGAACAGGATGTAAAAGACATTGCGGCGGCCATTGGCGATCGCGACATCATGGTGCTCTCCGACGAAATTTACAGCCGCCTGATTTTTGAAGGCCGCCATCATTCCCTGATGTCACTTCCCGGCTGGAGAGACCGCGTGATCATGCTGGACGGCTGGTCCAAAACATATGCCATGACCGGCTGGCGACTGGGCTATGGCGTGATGCGGAAAGATCTGGCTGCGCAGTTTGGCCGTCTAATGACCAACGTGAACTCATGCAGCGCAGGATTCACGCAGGTGGCAGGTATGGAAGCTCTCAAGGGCGACCAAGCTTCTGTGGACCATATGCGTCAGCAGTTTCACGCGCGTCGCGATAAGTTTATCGCCGGCCTGAACAACATCAAGGGATTTAGCTGCCGGCTGCCGCATGGTGCGTTCTACGCGTTCCCCAACGTGCAGAAGACTGGCTGGGCATCAAAAAAACTGGCAGAGGCATTGCTGAATGAAGCGGGCGTGGCATGTCTTTCCGGCACGGCGTTCGGACAATTCGGCGAAGGCTATTTGCGCTTCAGCATTGCCAACTCCATGGAGAACCTGGAC
>DASXIL010000555.1:0-6278 GCA_036497985.1 Candidatus Angelobacter sp.
GGGTTTATCCAGCAATGGTATGACAGCTTTTGTTCCGCATGCGACGAACTGGCGGAGGGGCAAGCGATCTGCGGCTAAACTCCCCAGAGGGGGATGATATGGGTGATGGCAGAGCAACGGGAACACGAGCGGCAATCTCACTTTGGCTGACATTGTTTCTGCTGCTCACCTGCGGCTTTCCTCTGTCTCTCAGGGCACAAAGCCGCCCGCGCACCATCCATGTGTTTGTAGCGCTGGCCGATAACAAGAACCAGGGCATCGTGCCGGTCGCGGCAATACTAGGCAACGGTGACGATCCGGCACACAACTTGTACTGGGGATCAGCCTACGGATATAAGACGTTCTTCAGCCGGAGTGCGGACTGGAAGTTAATTGCGTGCCGGCAAAAGCCACACTCCGGGATTCTGGAGCGATGCATCTTTAAGCATTGGCAGCAGAATGTGTACCTTGTGGCCGATGCTTACCAAGGCAAACAGATCAAGCAAGCGATCGTGGATTTTCTGGATGCTGCAGCCGGCGGAGACGAAGAGAGTATTTCCATAGAAATCGGTGGACACTCCCTGTTCTTGAGAGCACGAGGTCACGCGGACGTGGTGGCATATGCTGGACATGAGGGGTTGTTGGATTTTCAGTTAGCGACTCTGCCACCGGGAAAAGCTGCCAACCATCGCCCAGCAATCATCCTTGCCTGTATCAGCAAATCCTATTTTGCTGCACCGCTGCGCGCTACGGGGGCAACTCCTCTGATATGGACCACCGGATTGATGGCGCCGGAAGCCTACACATTGAAAGGCGCGCTTGACGGATGGATAGCGCATGAAAGTGATGCTCAGATACGCGAACGCGCCGCCGCAGCCTACGATAAATATCAAAAATGCGGGAATCAGAGGAGCGCGTCATCTACTGGTGACCGGCTGGTAGCAACACCGATCAAGATATTTTTCGGGCCAGAAAATCTTTCACTACGGCAGCGGCATCTTTCTTTTCTCCATCCACGGCATAGTTCATGCGGCGCATGTCCTGGGGGCTGATGCGCCCGCTCAGCTTTCGTAAAGCTGCGCCCACTTCCGGATGGCGTTCCAGCGTTGTACGCCGCACGATCGGCACAGCGTCATACGGCGGGAAATAGCGCTTGTCATCTTCAAGCACAACCAGGTCAAGCGCGGCGATCAGGCCGTCAGTGTTGGAGCCTGCAACCATATCAACCTGATTGTTCTGCAAAGCGCGATAGAGCAGGCCTAAGTCCATCACGCGCGGGGCCTCAGCGAATTTGAAGCCGTATTTAGCGGCAAGCCCGTTGTAGCCGTCGGGACGCTCCATGAATTCATAGCCCACGCCAAGACGAAGCTGGGAAGAGATGGCAGCAGCGTCTGAAAGAGTTTTCAGGCGCAGGCGGCGCGCGTCATTGCCGCGCATCACCATGGCAAAAGTATTGTCGAAACCGAGCGAGGGCAGGACTTCCAGCCCGAATCGCCGGGAGTAAAGATCTTTTACGGTGTTGAAGACGGCGGCGTGATCGGAAACCGGTTTTTCCTTCAGGATGGCGACGAGCGCCGTTCCCGTGTATTCAACATACATGTCGATGCGTCCGGCGAGCAGCGCCTGGTGGCAGATATACGTTCCGGCAAGATAAAAGCGCCGGTCGATAGGTACATTAGTAAAGCGCGCCAGATATTGCGCCAGCAGTTCGCCCAAAACCAGTTGCTCAGTGAAATTCTTGGAGCCAACCGTAAGCCCCGGCAGCTTTGGCATGCAGCCGGAGAGCAGCAGCGCAAAGGCGGAGAGAAAGCTGCGGCGGTCCATTAGCGGTGTGTCCGGACCGGTCTCCGCACTAACGACCGCTGAATCAGGCCAAGCAAGAGATCGGCGCAGAGCGCCATGAGCGCGGCAGGAATGGCGCCGGCAAGAATCACATTGTTATCCACCATGGCGAGACCGCGGAAAATAAATTCGCCCAGCCCGCCTGCGCCGATGGCGGCGGCGATTGTGGCCACGCCCACGGTGATGACCGTGGCAGTGCGAATGCCGGCCACGATGACGTTTGAAGCCAGCGGCAGTTCCACCTGCCAGAGCAATTGCCGCGGCGTGAGGCCCATGGCAATCGCGGCTTCGCGCACCGGCGTGTCAACGCCGGCGATTCCGGTGTAAGTGTTGCGCACAACGGGAAGAAGCGCATAGAGCGTGAGCGCCAGGATCGCCAAACGATCGGCGCGGGCGCCAATCCACGGCACCGGAAGCAGCAATCCGAAGAGCGCCAGGCTGGGAATGGTTTGCATGATGTTGTTAGGGCCCAGGATGAAAGGCTTCAACGCCGGACGCCGGCTCAGGAGGATTCCCAGCGGCACGCCAATGGCGACGGCCAGCAGCATGGAGATCCCGACCAGCCAGAGATGCTCGACCATGAGCGTGAGCACTTCACGTTTGTGGGCGATAAAGAAATCTAGCAACGACATGGCGCTAGGCTCCGGAGTTCAGGATTTGCTGCGTGGCCCGAAATGCGTTGACATACGGTTGCACAGAATCGTCGGGAGAGCGTAGAAATTCAGCCGGCGAGAAAATACCCTTCAGCTTGCCGGAATCCATGAGGGCGATCCGGTCACCCAGCATCAGCGCCTCTGCGACATCATGCGTGACAAAGACAATCGTTTTGCTCAGAGCTTTTTTGAGCTGCAAGAATTCATGCTGCAACTCCGTGCGGGTAATGGGATCGAGCGCGCCGAAAGGTTCGTCCATCAATAGAATTTCAGGTTCTGCCGCAAGCGCCCGGGCCAGGCCAACGCGCTGGCGTTGTCCGCCGGAAAGCTCGTCGGGATAGCGATCTGAATATTCATCGTAAGGCAGGCCGACGAGTTGCAGGACTTCACGCACACGCGCGGCGATTCGCGCAACGTCCCAGCGCTCCAGCCTGGGAACCAGCGCGACGTTCTCTTCCACGGTGTAATGCGGAAAAAGCCCCGCTTCCTGGATGGCATACCCGATATGACGACGAAGCTGAATCACGTCCCACTGAGTGGTGGAACGGCCATCGACGAGGACCGTGCCTTCACTTTGCGCTACCAGGCGGTTGATGAGCTTGAGTGTTGTGGTCTTGCCGGAACCGCTGCGGCCCAGCAGCATCAACGTTTCACCATGATGGACCGAGAGATTGAGACCAGAGATAAGTGTGCGGTTACCGTTGATCCGGTAAGTAACGTCGACAAATTCAATGGCCGCTGCTGGAGAGTCGTTCATCGCCAGCGGAAAGCGTAACAGATTGGGGCAGATTTAAGCAGTAAACGAGGATCGGGGGAAACCAAATCTCACCACGGGAGGCGCGGAGAAAGAAGAATGGTGAAAGAAAAATGAAGATTCCCGCGCAGCAAGAAGAACTGCGAAGCGTAACGTGAGCCCTGCCACTGCAAAAAAAACGCCGGCTGAGTCTTTATAAAAAGCCGGCCGGCGAGTGCTGCTGAGAGTTTTACAGCGAGCGCAGGAAGTTCACAATGTCCTGCTGCTGTTGCGGTTGCAGGCCGTTGAAAGTGGTGATGACCTGGGTAGCCTCAGAGCAAACCTGCCCTGCGGAGCAAGGGCCGGCATGCAGTTCGATAGCAGCCACGATGTCGCTGGTGCTGCCGTTATGCAGGAAGAAGATCCGCTGTCCCGCGCCCCACAGCGGCGCGGTGCGGAATTCGTCGCCTTGCGCCTGGCCCTGGCTGATGCCATCGGCCAGACCCGGGCCCATGTGATGCAGCGCAAAGTCTGAGAACGGGTGGAACTCCACCTGGTTCAGCGGAGTCAGGTTGGACTTGGCCGTGTGCAGCGAATCGGTATGGCACAGCACGCAGCCGATGCCTGTGTTGGCAGCGCCTCCCGTTGGAGGCGCAACCACCGTGCCGAACAGCGCCTGCCCGCGCAAGGCTGACGCGCCGAGCGCCATGCACTGGGTTTGGCTGGTAAAGAAATCACACGGTTGAGCAGGCGCGTTGAGCCGCATGAAGATGGTGAAGTTTTCAATTAGAGAAGAAATCTGGCTGGCATCGCCGCCCGCGGTCCCAGCGTTGGGGATAATGACGTGCGTGTTGTCTTCCGGAGTAAAGTTGGTCGCGCATCCGGAGTTAGTTCTTTCGTTGGTGAAAAGCTCGTTGGTGATGCCCATCTCCACGTTGGAGGCTTCGCCGGCGAACATCAGCATGGATTTGTTCTGCGCTTTCCAGCCAAACTTGGTGATGGTGCCGTCATTGCCGCTGGTGTTGAAGCGGCCCGTAATGCCTGCCGCTTTCTTGACCGTGGCCAGGGCAGCCAGGTTGTTTTTCAGAATGTCTTCTGACGCGTTCTCCACAAAGCCTTCGCCGAAGGTCGGAATGGGAATGCGGAAAATGATGTTGCCGTTTTGCAACTGGGTGGCGAAATCAGGTTGTTGCAGGTTGCAGCCGGCCGGCGCATCGGTCCGTCCGGTAATGGTAAACAGATCGTGCACGCCGCCGTCGGGGGTGCCATCAGCGTTGTGCACAAAACGCACTTCCAGCGCCGAAGCGTTTGGCGTCAGGAAGGTCGGGATCTGGTTGGTTGCACCGTGAAGATTGGCGATGCCTCTCTGCGGGTTCGGCGTGGGGCTGCTGCCCCCGATCACCGGTTGCGAATGGCAGAGAAGACAACTGTTGCCGTTAAATGCCGGTCCCAGGCCCAGCAGTGGCTCACCGCTGAGCGTGCCTTTTACTGAGGCTGTGTCTCCAAACAAAACCAGCCCGTCACCCCAGAAAATGTTCTGATCGTTGGGGAGCCCGGCAATCGGATTGCCTGCTCCGTTGCCTGGTTGCGGTCCGGGACGCACGCCGGGATCGGAGACACCTACAAGAGGGTTTTGCGCGCGTGCGGTTTTTAGATTGAACGACAGCAGCAGCATCGCTGCCAACAGACAACACGTTAACACTCGAAGAAGGGAATTTCCTACCGCGCCATGAATGATGGGAACTTTCATAGTTCTTTCCTTTCATCTTTGTTGCGTTAAGGCCGTTGCAGAAGCGCTCTGCAAGTAGGGGGTGAGTTGGAGTGTGACGCACGTTCTGGAGCGGAGCTGTGTGGCAACAGCAGAAGATCGCCAAATCAGCAGCTTACATTGTGAGCTGGATTTATGAACGAAGGTTTAATGGGGGATGAAAAAAAAAGATTGCCGTAATTCCAAAATGGCATCGATACCAGATTGGGAATCGAAATGTATCAAATTGAGTCGATCCCGCAGCGCCCAACGACTAAATCAGTGCTTGCTTTCTGCCCCCGCAGGACTCGCCTGATTCGTACTGCTCTGCTCGGGAATGGTAAGCGCTGCGTTGGCTGTACCGATCAAGCCGGTAACGTTGTCGCGAACGCCGAGGCGTAAAAGATAATCGCCAGGCTGGAGGGCGACCTCATCGCGACAGGGGAAAAAGCCCTTCATCACTTTCGCGTAAGCATCAGGATTCAAGGCTCCGCCCATCTTCTGTGCTTCCGTGGTGACCGGCTTATCAGGATTCTTTTTCGAAAAAACCCGGACCGCGCACTCGATATTCACTGATTGCAGACCGTCGTTACTGGTTTCAAAGCTTAACGCGTGCGGATCGACATGATAGTTCACGATCACTTTGTTCTGCGATTTTGCCGACGGCGGCAGCACAACAGCCTGAAACGGCAGCGCCGTTGAGACAGGAATGTTCAGGCTCATGGCATCGTCAAAATCTTCATCCTGTCGCTTGGGATTGAGCTTGGCGAAGGCGGCGGTATCCATGGCAAAGTAGCCAATGCGATAACGCAGCTTGACGCCTCCACGCCGCAACTTCAGCTGGATATTGCGGAAGCTACCGTTCCAGTCTTTGTTCTCAGGATAGTAGCCGAGCGTGTAATAGGTGGAACCATCGGTAATGCTGTCGCGGACCGCGCCATCAAGATCGTTGCGATTATAGAAAGCGCGCCCTCCGGTACGGTCTGCCAGATCGTTCATGGTTCCATGCGACGCCATCCGCTGGTCCGCTTCAACATCCATTTGGCCCGCCACGCCTCCGCGCAACGTTGATGCGCCCAGCGAGTTGCCATACTGATCGGCAGAGTTGGCCACATTAAACATGCCGCCAACAACAAGGCCTTGCGCATCCAGAGGATAGATGGCCACCTGGGAATCGCTGAGCAGGTTTCCGGTGCGCGCGATCTCATGCGAGTAGCTGCGGTCATTGAGAGTTGAGCGGGAGGTAACGCCGCTCAACATTACGTCAAAAGGAAACGTTTCTGAAATCCAGATCAAGTTCTTGCGGCCCGAATAGCCGGAGAGC
>DASXIL010000556.1:0-9417 GCA_036497985.1 Candidatus Angelobacter sp.
GATTCAACATCGTTAGGAGAGCCCTAATGCTGCCAATCGCTACCGTCTTTTCAGCTCTTTTATCAGCGGCCAAACCGCCCCGGCAAATCTCTCCTACAGCGAAAAGCTCGGCGCAATAAACCTCGTCTGGAAAAAAGAGCATCGCGTAACTTGTCAAATAAGATCCCTCCGGAGCTTTGAGATTGCTCTAGCAACCGGAGATCGGCTTTCGCTCAAAACGGCTTTTTTGAATACGGTCCCGACCCTGTACTAAAAACATGTACCTGCGTTAAGCAGAGGGTCGCAAAAGACATGTCCTATGCTGGTGAACTAGTTCGCGCGTGACTGAGCAAGACTGACGCAGTAATATAAGCCGATCCGCAGGTATTTAGTAATTGGTACTTGGCAAGGGCCGGAGTGCGCAACGGACATTCCGTTGCGTTTTCGTGTTTCTGGGTGTTGCGACCCTCTGCCGACTGGGATTGGGATTGGGTCACCCAAGCGCCACCCAAGGGTCACGCAAGGGCGACCCAGGCGTCATGCAAGGGTCACCCATGCGTTGAATTGAACAAAATGCTTTGTTTACAATAAGCCCCAAAAAATGGCGGGTGGGGAGGCCATCGAAGTTGAGAATCGCAGGATATTGAAGAGCCGCAGGCGAGGGCGCCTGCGCTCCGGGATCAAATAATCGATCAAAATATCTCGACCAGAGCAGCCAATACTTTTTGCTACTTTAGGCGGTTTTATTTAATCTAATACACCTCTCGCGGGACGCCTGATTTCGTACCTCAGTACAGCGATGAAAGGTGGAGAGATGAACATTTATAAGGATATTACGCAGACCATCGGGCGGACGCCGCTGGTTCAACTCAACAAGCTTACCCAGGGCGCCAAGGCGACAGTGGCGGTGAAACTGGAAGGCTTCAATCCATGCCACAGCGTGAAAGACCGCATCGGCGTGAGCATGATTGATGAAGCGGAAAAGTCCGGACGCATACAGCCAGGCAAGACTGTGCTGATTGAGCCTACCAGCGGGAACACCGGAATTGGTTTGGCGTTTGCCGCGGCTGCCAAGGGTTATCGGTTGATTCTGGTAATGCCGGACACCATGAGCCAGGAACGCCGGGTGGTGCTGCTGGCGCTGGGCGCGGAGATTATCCTTACGCCCGGGGCGAAGGGCATGAAGGGCGCGATTGCCAAGGCCAATGAGTTGCTGAAGCAGACACCGAATGGGGTGATCCTGCAGCAGTTTGCCAATCCGGCGAACCCGAAGATCCATCGCGAGACAACCGGCCCCGAGATTTGGAACGATACGGACGGGAAGGTCGATATCTTTGTTTCCGGCGTGGGCACGGGCGGCACTCTGACCGGCGTGGGCGAATACATCAAGCCCAAGAAGCCGGAGTTTAAGATTGTTGCCGTGGAACCGGTTGAATCGCCGGTGCTCTCCGGCGGAAAGCCGGGGCCGCATAAGATCCAGGGGATTGGCGGCGGGTTTGTACCGGACGTGCTGAAGACCGACCTGATCAATGAAGTGATGACAGCCACGCTGGACGAATCGCTGGAAACAGCACGCCGGATGGCGAAGGAAGAAGGCATTTTTATCGGCATTTCCGGCGGCGCAGCGGTGGCGCAGGCAGTAAAGCTGGCGCAGCGTGAAGAGAATGCCGGCAAGCTGATTGTGGTGGTGGTTCCGGACTTTGGCGAGCGCTACCTGAGCACTATCCTGTTCCAGAGCCTGAAAGATGAAGCCGCGAACCTGCCCACGGTGGACGCCGATGTGGATACGTTCTTTATGATGAAGTCGGCGTAGACCGGCTGCGCTGGATGCGAAGTGTCTGTGCAAAGCGGGGAGAAAACTTCAAAGCTCCTCGCTTTTGCCATTTTTAGAGGTCGTTCAATGGGGGTCTGGAAAAAGTTTGCGAATCCTGCGCAGCGGGGCTGGTGGCGGCATTTAAGCGGTCGATTCGCGAGGCGCTTCGTTTAGAATTTATTTATTCAGCAACTTCTTGATGCGAGTTGATTCATGGGAAACCGTCCTTTACATTTTGTGACTTTGTCGGGAGTGCCGATCCACGTTCCCGAATTGAAGTGGCCATTTCATCCTTCCACCTCCGGCGCTGACTGGCATGTGCTGCATGGCCGCGCGGAGCTGCTGGGGAATGACGACGGACTGCACGTGGAAGTGGCGGTCGGCATGACGCAAACGATGAAAGACGCGCTGGGCTCACTGGAGCCGGAAAACGCAGAAAGCCTGGTGGTGAACTCGATTCGCAAGACGATCGACAATGGGCAGCTTGCGTTTGTGAAGTCCGGCAAGTTGCAACCGGTGCATGTAACCAGCCGTTTCTATAGCTTTACGGCGAAGAAAATTCAGTTTCCCGCGCAGAACGAGCAGGACGTGAAAGAGATGCTGAAACGCCGCATCTTCTGGCTGAGCGCCAAGACAGGCAAGGGCGCGCCGGCGAGCGTGGCGCATCCGTATGACTGCCAGTATGTAAACTTCTCGCGGGAAAAAATGCTGGAGTTGGCGAAACAGCTTGCCGCCGAAGGCTGGCTGAACGTGGAAAGCGAATTTGCCACCGCCACTCCCGCACTACTGAAAGAAGAAACGTCTTTTATTGAGGCGATGCACAAAGGCGTGGAAGCGGGGATCGCGGCGAACAAGGTCAGCGCGTAATTGGCTTAGAGCCTACGCTTCCAGTAGCCGGGCCGGCGATGGCCGTGCGCGACGGCAATGATTTGAATGATCAATGGCAGTTCGCGATAGATAACTGTGAAGGGAAAGTGTCGCAGGAAAAACCTGCGAGTCCCCATTAAATGCGATGGCCATCTTTGCGGATTTTTTTCGATGCTTTCAATCGCACGGTTTACTTCAGCAGCAAATTTTTCAGCGGCAACCGGGCTGCGTTCAAAGTACCAATCAACTGTCGCCTCGTACTCGGACGCAGCAGCTTCGAGAAATTCGGTTGGTTACTGGCCATGACCGAGCTTGGTAGCGATCCGGTGCCGCACTTCATCCGAGGAGATGGTCTTGGCTTTGCCGGAATCAAGCTCCTCAATGCGCCGGGCTATCTCGTCGTTCCAGGCGTCTTGAGCAGACGCCTCATCCACCTCTTCAAGGCTATCGATGAGAGAGCCCGCAAGGGTTGCGCGCTCATTGGCTGGCAAGGTTAATGCCTTTTCAATAGTTCGTCGGCTTCTTGAGTCACGCTAGAATTGTACGGCAGCCTTATCTCACGGTTCAAATTGGAATGCTGAACGCATCTTCGCTTCTCCAAGTCGAGCATCTGAACGTAAGCTTTGCCACGCAAACGGGCGAAGTGGCAGCGGTGCGCGACGTCAGCTTCTCCATCCCTGAATCAGGCACGCTGGGGCTGGTGGGAGAATCAGGTTCGGGGAAATCTGCGACGTCGCTGGCTATCATGCGGTTGCTGCCGCCGCAGGCACGCACCACCGGCAAGATCACTTTCGGCGGAGCAGACCTGCTCGCTTTGCCCGATGACGAGATGCGACAAGTTCGCGGAGCGCGCGTCAGCATGATTTTCCAGGAGCCCATGACTGCTCTGAATCCAGTAATGCGCGTGGGCGATCAGGTGGCTGAAGCGGTTCTGGCGCACCATCGCGTAAGCAAAGCTGAAGCATGGACGCGCACGGTAGATGCGTTGCGCGAGGTTGCTATCCCTGATCCGGACAAACGTGCGCGAGATTATCCGCACCAGCTTTCCGGGGGGCAGCGCCAGCGTGTGATGATCGCCATGGCGCTAGTGAACAATCCGCAACTGCTGATTGCCGATGAACCCACTACGGCGCTCGATGTCACGATCCAGGCGCAGATTCTAGAGCTGCTGGCTGCATTGCGAGAGAAGCACCGGCTGGCCGTGCTCTTTATCTCGCATGATCTGGGCGTGGTTTCGCGCGTGGCGGAGCAGGTTGCCGTGATGTATGCAGGGGAAATCGTGGAGATGGGGCCGGTCGGCGAGATTTTTTCTTCCGCAAGGCACTCTTACACACGCGGGCTGATCAGCGCCATCCCTACATTGAAAACTGATCGCGCGCGACCGCTGGCCATGGTAGAGAAAGATGCGCGTCCCGCGGGCGCAGTGCCGTTATTGGAAATCGCGCCGGGACATTGGGCGCGCGTGTCGCCCTAGGACTGATGTCGCCACAAATATTGATACACTCAGTAGTTCACTTTCTCATTGAGGACTGCAAAGCACCTTGCGCGTACTGATTCTGTCTGACATCCATGCCAACCTTGAAGCGCTGGAGGCTTGCCTGGACGCCGCTCCCGAATACGACCAGGTTTATAACCTGGGCGATATTGTTGGTTATGGCGCAAATCCCAATGAGGTGACCACGCGCTCGCGTGAGCTAGGATCGATTTTCGTCCGCGGCAACCATGACAAGGCTTGCTCCGGAGTGAGCGACTTGAGCGACTTTAATCCCATTGCGGGCCTGGCGGCGCTGTGGACACGGGAGAAGTTGACTGAAGATCATCTGCAATTTCTGCGCGAACTGCCACACGGTCCAATTTCGCCGATGGAAAATGTACAACTGGTGCATGGATCACCGCGAGATGAAGACGAGTACGTCCTGATGGCGAGTGACGCCTATGCGATCTTGCAGGACGCTGCCGTACCGCTGACGTTTTTTGGTCACACGCATGTCCAGCGCTGCCTTCTGCTGGAAGATAACGGACAAGGCAGATCTTTTGCGCCGGACTACAAATCCACCAAAGGCAAACAGACTGCCAGGCTGGAAATAAAGCCGAAGACGACTTATATGGTGAATCCTGGATCGATAGGCCAGCCGCGCGACGGCGATCCGCGGGCCGCATTCCTGCTGTATGACACGGATGCCGCCGTGATTACGTTTCACCGTGTGCCTTACGACATTCAACGCGCGCAGGAAAAAATCTTTGCCGCCGGTCTGCCGGAGCGGCTTGCCATTCGTCTGGAGGAAGGCCGTTGACCCAGAAGTCCCTTTTCGACGAACCAGCGCCGCGGCCATCGCCACGTAGCGCCGCTCCCGCAATCAAAGCCAACATCGATGGCGGGGCGCGCGGCAATCCCGGCCCCGCAGCTTATGGTGTGGTGATTCGTGATGCCAAAGGCGAGATCATTGCCGAGCTCTCTGACTATCTGGGCATACAGACGAACAATTACGCGGAGTATTCCGGACTGCTGGCTGCGCTTGATTTTGCCGTGCGGGAAAAACATCTGTCATTAAAGGTACTGAGTGATTCCGAGCTGCTGGTGCGGCAGATGCAAGGCCGTTACAAGGTAAAAAGTCCGGGACTGATTGATCTTTATGATCATGCCCGCGCTCTGGTGCGTAAGCTGGACCACTTTTCCATTGACCACGTCTTGCGGCAGTACAACAAAGATGCAGATGCTCTGGTCAATCAGGTTCTCGACAGCCGGGGAAGAGGAGCACGCTGATGGCAGTAACGCGACAGAACTTCGGGAGCGGAACAAAATGGGAGCCGGTGGTCGGCTACTCACGCGCTGTGCGCGTGGGGAACACGATCCATGTCTCCGGCACCACGGCCACGGACGCGAGCGGGAACATAGTCGGCGTGGGCGATGCTTACGCGCAGGCAGAGCAGACGCTCAAGAACATTCAATCGGCATTGGAGCGTGCCGGCGCCGGCATGAAAGATGTGGTGCGAACGCGCATGTATGTGATCGACATTGCCGCCGACTGGGAGAAAGTTGGCCGGGCGCACGGAGAATTTTTTAGCGAGATTCGTCCTGCCACCAGCATGATCGAGGTTTCAAAGCTGATTTCGCCGGAGATGCTGGTAGAGATTGAAGTGGAAGCGATAGTCGCAGAATAATTTGCGAAGAAAATCTTTGTGATCGCGCAATCATCTCAAGCGTAGCGACAGAGAAAAAGGCCAGCTCATATCGGCTGACCTTTGGAAGTTTGCTGTCTGAAGAAGTTACTTCTTGGGAGCGATTACGTCTTTCACGGCCTTGGCAACGCGGAACTTTACCACGGTCTTGGCCGCGATTTTAATGGGTTCTCCGGTCTGCGGATTGCGTCCCATGCGCGCTTTCCGGTTGGACTTTACCAGGCGTCCCAGGCCAGGAATCACGAACACACCGTTCTTTTTTGTTTCTTTGATCGCGGTTTCCGCTAGGTGTTCCAGGAACGTTGCTGCGGTCTTGTTGTTCGTTTCCAGTTTCTCCGCCATGTGGCGGACGAGTTGGGTCTTGGTCATGCCTGCTGCCATCTTTCCTCCTTGAAAATTGAGCACTTGCGTCGGAATATGAGCACGTTTTTCAGTGCACTCATTCGGTATATTACATCTTCAAGGGTCGATGCAAGCATTTTCACCTGATTTTATGCGGCTTTTTCTAGGGCCCCTGTGGAAAACAGGCATAAACAGCGGTGATAATCGATTGCACACATCTAGCGTCTATAGAAACTCAGGACGGCATCGCCCTGCCGCAGCGTTCGATACCGCCGCAATGAACCAAATTCATCTCCCGGGTCAAAGTGCTTGTCGTGCTCGGCAATCACCTGGCTTTCCTGGGCCAGCAACTGCGACTGGGAGAGAAATCCGAGCACCTGCTCATAGTCGCCCATTTTGCGGTACGGCGGATCAAGGAAGACGAAGTTACACGCAACAGCCTGAGAATCCAGCATGCGCAGCGCAACTGCAGCATCGCGTTCAATCACCTCTGCGCCTTCATCGATCTTCAGGGCATGCAGGTTTTTGCGGATTGTCTTGGCTGCGGCGCTCGCTGACTCAATGAAATAGACGCTTCGGGCGCCCCTGCTGAACGCCTCGATTCCGACTGCTCCGCTCCCGGCAAACACATCAAGCCAGACGGAGTCGGCAACCACCGGCGCTACCACGTTAAAGAGCGTTTCCCGCAACCGGTCGGATGTGGGACGGGTTTGCATGCCGGGCGGCGCTTCCAGCTTTCGGCTTTTAAATTTTCCAGCAATCACGCGCATGGCCTGCACTCCCGCTGTCAGACATCTAATCTACCGTATAGAATCACAGATTGGCTCGGCGCATTTGCCGGATCAGCAGGGAGCCCGGCTTGCGCGGCTAGCGGCCCCGCAGTAGGAACCGAAACATCATAATGTTCGAGATACAGCTGGCGGTTTTGGAGCGCAGCGACAACACGTAATGAGAAACTGGTCAATATTCACGGTGAGATTCGGCGGAAGAGAAATCCGCATTCACCTCACGTTTGTGGTGCTGCTGCTCTTCCTGCTGCTGGTGGAAGTCAACCGCAGCGGCCCGCGAGTGATCACGCGCGTCATCATGATCACCGGCTTGATTTTGGTGTCGGCAATGCTGCATGAATTCGGTCATGTATGGGTTTCCGCCCGCCAGGGATTTCCTATCAAAGGTTTTGTGCTGCTGCCCATCGGCGGACTCACCATGGGCGATCCTGCGCTCCAGGAAGAAAGCGCGCGCAATCTACGCAAAGAGATATCGATCGCGCTGGCCGGACCGCTGGTGAATGCGGTTCTGGCGGGCGTCACGGCCGCCGTCATGCTCGCGATGGGAACAGCGCACACACTTCGCCTCATGCCGCTGGTTACACCGGCAAACCTCGTTACTAGTTTCTTCTGGATCAACGCGTGCCTCTTTGCTGTAAACGTGTTGCCGGCTTTCCCGCTGGATGGCGGCCGGATCCTGCGCGCCATTCTGGCCCAGCGCATGGATTTCCGTCTGGCTACTCGGCGTGCCGTCAGCCTGGGCCAGATCTCTGCCGGACTCTTTATGCTGGCTGGGGCCGCGCTCAATATCCAGGGGTTGATGCTGGTGGGCTTCTTCATTTTTATCGCCGCCCAGATGGAAGAGCGCACCGTGATGTTCCAAACCGTGGTGGACGCGGTGCAGATGGAAGACATCATGCTTACGGAGTTTTCCATCCTCTCACCGGCGGATACGCTGGAAGACGCGCTGAATAAGGCTGTCCATTGCCTACAGGACGATTTTCCCGTGGTCAGTGGCGGCGACCTTGTGGGGGTTATTACGCGCCAGACGATCGTCGAGCGGCTTCGCGCTGAAGGAAATGGCTATGTTCAAGGCGCGATGAGCAAGGCTTTTGAGATCGCTTCACGCACAGAATCGCTCGGCTCGGCCTTCCGTAAGCTCACGTCGCGCGGCCTCAGCTTGATCCCTGTGGTCGATCAGGAGCGCTTGGTGGGAATTGTGACGCTCCAGCACCTGATGCACAGCATGGGATTGCTGAATGAATCACGCAGACTGAGAAGACGGGCGGAAGAGCAGCCGTAAGAAGCCGTCAGCATTCAGTCATCAGCATTCAGCCGGCCTATTTCACCGCAAAGGCCGCAAAGTGCGCGAAGAAAAGTCTTAACTGTTTCTTCATTCCTTTGCGTCCTTTGCGTTCGTTGCGGTAAATGGGTTTAGCTGGCTGCTAATCGCAAGTGGTACACTTTTTCGTTTCATCGCACCGCCTGGAGACCACCCGTGAAGAAGTACTTTCTTTCTGTTTTTCTGATGACGTGCGCGTTTGCCGTCGCAACCGCGCAAGAGCTGACCATCCAATCCATTTATGCCCCTACCGGGCTGACCGGGCGCGCGCCGGACACAATTGAATGGAGTCCTGACGGCAAGAAGGTCTCCAACTTCCTGCATCAGGAGCAGGGTGACAAGGCCGATCTCTATTACATTGACGTGACTTCGGGAAAGCCGGCGGTGCTGGTGGCTTCAGAGAAAATTGCCGCCATGAAGCCGCCGATTACGGGATCCAAGGACGATCGTGAGAAGGACAATCGCGAGCGCTACCACGTTGCGGGCTATCACTGGGCGCCGGATTCAGAGCATATCCTGTTCGACGCTAACGGCCAGCTCTGGTACTTCACGCTGTCATCCGGCAAATACATAGCCTTGAGCGCTCCCGGCGGATCTGCAACGGATCCCAAGTTCTCAACCGACGGCAAAAGTGTTTCTTATATTCGCAAGCACAATCTGGTCGTAAAGCATATTGATGGCGGCGCGGAGAAAGCGCTCACCACAAACGGCGACGACAATCTGCTCAACGGCGAAGTGGACTGGGTCTATAGCGAAGAGCTGGAGGTGCGCAGCAATTATTTCTGGTCGCCGGATTCGAAAAAGATTGCGCTGTTGCAAATGGACCAGACCAAGGTCCCAACATATCCCATAACGGACTTCATTCCGCAGCATCCCACGGTGTATCAGGAAAAATATCCCAAGGTGGGCGATCCCAATCCTCAGGTGCAGCTTGGCGTGGTGAGCGCCGGCGGCGGCGCGGTGAAATGGTTTCACCTGACCGACGACAAAGATATGTACATGCCGCGTTTCGGCTGGGTGAATGACAGCGTGGTGTGGGTCACAGTGCTGAATCGTGCGCAGAACCAGTTGGACCTCTATTTTGTTGAGGCATCCAGCGGCAAGTCGCGGCGGGTGCATACCGAAAA
>DASXIL010000557.1:0-3618 GCA_036497985.1 Candidatus Angelobacter sp.
CGCCGTACACGAGTTTTTCGATTGTAAGGTTCACAGGTAAAAGAGGCTGAGCCGTGGAATCTTTGCTTTTTCAAACAAACGCTTGTGAATAAACTGCTTTTGCAGTTGCTCGATCTGCACACCGGGCATCTTGCTGCGATAGGGCGCGATTTCCCGGTCAGCTTCTGTACGCAGGGTGAATAACTCGTTTTCAGGAGTGGTCATGGTCAGGGCGGCAAGAAGTTTTTCTTCCATCACGGTAAGCCGCCTCTCCAGGTCCTCCAATCGTAGAATCGGTGCAGTAGCCAGGGTTGAGGCTAAGTCCGTTAGTGTAACAGCACACTCTTCCGCAACCAACGTTACCGCAGTGCCTGCCTTCACCTGCCGTAGCTTTTCAGCATTCCCGGCGAGATAGCGGGCTATTTCCTCATACTGCAGTCCCGGATCAGAGCCATGTTTTTCCGGCTGCGCCCCGACCGCCGCTTCTTTCATCTCTTCCGCTGCTGTAAGCACCGCCTGGGCGCAGTAAGCCAGACCATTGATCTTCTGTGTTTTCGATGGCCGTCGCTCATACTTCTCAAAAGCCTCATCGATTCCACGCAGAACGGCCTCCAGCGGAATCCCAGCTTCTTTCCATGTGGTCATCAGCGCCCAGTCGAGTGTGGAAACAGTCAGAAGCGTTCCCCGCCTTCTACAGAAGTGCTGTTCAATTTCGGTGTAGTAATTGAAATAATTCTCCAACATCGCTCCTCGAACTTGATAGTATCAGCGATATTTCATGGTTACAGCGTCTAAAGTCCTTGCTTTTCTCGGAGAAATGAAATGGCCATGCTCAGGATCAAGAGAGAGTCAGGTTATGCAGACCGCCTGAGAGCCTACTCCGTCATCCTTGACGGCATCCAGGCGGGCAAAATTGGAAATGGTGAAACCAAAGAATTTCCAATTCCTCCTGGCCAGCACGAACTCCGGCTCAGAGTGGATTGGTGCGGGTCAAACGCCATTCAATTTGCTGCTTCTGACAACGACACACTCAGTTTCTCAGCCAGATCCAATCTCCGAGGCGGTAAATTGCTGGCAGCGGCTTGGTATGCGCTTTTCGCTCCCAAATCATGGATCATCTTGGAGCGAGAAGCTTAAGGTTGGCGTTTTTACGAGGCAGGCTTCTGTTTTTGCGCCGTGTTGTTACGCTCCCAGATGATGCGGAGTCCGTCGAGAGTGAGTAGGTCGTCCACGTTCTTGATGTACTTTGAGTGGTCGCCGATCAAGCTGGCCAGGCCGCCGGTCGCAACCACCTTTGTATCCGGCCCAAGTTCGTTGATAAGGCGTTCCAGAATGCCATCCACCAATCCCAGGTAGCCGAAGAAGAGGCCTGCCTGAATGCTCCCGACAGTATTGGTCCCGATCACTTTGGACGGCTTGCGAATATCGACCAACGGGAGGCGCGCCGTGTGCTCATACAGCGCCCGCGCAGAAATGCCGATGCCAGGAGAGATCACTCCGCCCAGATATTCTCCTTTGCGCGAGATCGCGTCAAAAGTAGTTGCCGTACCCAAGTCCACCACGACGCAAGGCCCACCGAATTTTTCAAACGCGGCCACGCCGTTCACAATCCGGTCTGCGCCCACTTCCTGCGGGTTCTCATAAAGCACCGGCATACCAGTCTTGATGCCTGGTTCCACGAAAAGCGGTTTGAGATGGAAGTATCGCTCGCAAACTTCGCGCAGCGTGGAATCCATAGGAGGGACCACGGAAGAAACAATGATGCCGCGAACTTCAGCCACTTCAACTTTTCCAATTGCAAACAAGTTGCGAAAGAGAACGCCGTATTCGTCCACCGTGTGGGTCATCACCGTGGCAACGCGCCAATGGGCCATCAGGCGAGGCGCGCCAGTCTTGCCGGCAAAGCCGGGAGCGCTGTTCTCATAGACGCCCAGCACCGTGTTGGTATTGCCAACATCAAGAACCAGGAGCATCTTTCCTCCCAGGCCGGACGCTTCCGGAAATAACGATGCGCAACCCCTTGTCCGTACGCACACGTAGAAACCCGCGAGGATCAAGGCCATCCGTTACGCCGTTGTAACCACCGTCCTCATCCACGTGGACAACTTTACCCTGCGCATAGGACGAGCGCGACTCCACGCGCCGCATGATGGGCTCAAAACGCAGCGCCGGAGTACGAATGGGGCTGCTCATGGCACGAAGCAAGGCGCGGTATTCCCGATCCAGGGCGCGAATCAGCGCCGCCGCCACATCCTTACGCGAATATTCTCTGCCACCTTCAATACACATTGAAGTGGCCGATCCATTCAGGTCATCAGGGAAACTCTTTTGGTTTACATTCACGCCAATGCCGATCACGGCGTGATGTACCTTGTTTCCTTCAGAACTCATCTCGGTAAGGATGCCGGCAAATTTCTTGTCATTGATCAGCAGATCATTGGGCCAGCGGATATCGGCAGCCAAGCCGCTTGTCTCTCTCACAGCATCCTGAACGGCAACGCCCGCGATCAGGGAAAGCCACAGCGCCTCAGAGGGCGTCATGGGCGGGCGCAACAGGAATGAACAGTAAATGCCGGTGCCGCGTTCAGAGTGCCAGGAGTGGGTGCTGCGCCCGCGGCCGGCGGTCTGTTCTTCAGCCAGAAAAACTGCGCCTTCCGGAGTGTCGTCAGGGTGCTGACCGGCCAGCGCCGCTCCACGCAACGCGATTGAGTTGGTGGAGTCGGCCTGTACGCAGTGATGAATATTGCCGGAAAATATGGTGTTGCGCACCAAAGGCGCGAGCAACTCCGGCAATAGATACTCCGGGCTTGTCACGATATTTATTTCCCTGCGGCCGGTGGCGGCGACATATGAGCTTCAACGTTGAGGTCGATCTTTACATCATTGCCAACCGCTCCCGGCGCCTTGGACACTCCATAGTCCTGGCGATTGACGGTCAATGTGGCATGCGCGCCCATCACTTTCCCCATCTTCCCCGCATCAGCAGGGCCTTTCAGTTCAAAAGGCAGGTCCACGTCTTTAGCGACGCCCTTGATCGTTAGCGTGCCATGGGCCACGTAATCATTGCCTTTCTTTTCCACCGATTTGCTCTGGAAGGTGATTTCGGGGAACTTCTCGGCATCAAAAAAACCGGCGGAGCGCAGATCATTGTCGCGAGAAGTGTTGTCAGTGTTGACGCTGGCCGTCTTGATGGTCACGCTTACAGAAGACTTTGAGACGTCCTTATCGTCAAAAAGGACCTTTCCCTCAAACGAAGTGAATCTGCCATTCACGGTGCTGACCATCAAGTGCGTTACGGCGAAGTTTACCGACGAATGGTTGGGGTCAATTTTGTATTCATCCGCGGCCAGGGCAGATCCGCAAACGGCGACTACCGCCAACAGCAATCCCAGGATTTTGCGCATAAAGTGAAAGGTTCTCCTTTTTCAGACTGTACTTCTCGTGTATCTGTAAGCTTGCCTATAATACCGAAATCTCTACCGTGAACTTCCGCGCCAGCCCTATCTTATTGAAATCGCTGGAAATGCGTCATTTAGGTCGATAATCAGGAACTCCGCTGGCGCGAACCTGTGAAACCTCCGACCCGCAGCCTTGGGATCACGGGGTAGTGCAGTTTACTACTTTAACATCTTGGATCCG
>DASXIL010000558.1:0-6326 GCA_036497985.1 Candidatus Angelobacter sp.
CGGCCAGCGTGGCGGCAATTGAACTGGTGAGGATATCGCGATTCCGCACGTGGCCCAGCTCGTGCGCCAGAACGCCTTCCAGTTCGTCATCATCCAGAAGCCGAAGAATTCCCTGCGTTACTGCAACCGATGCATGGGCCGGATTCCTCCCTGTGGCAAAGGCATTGGGAGAGTCCGTGGGGATCACATAGAGCTTGGGCATGGGCAGATTGGTCTTTTGCGTGAGCCTCTCCACCACTTCATAAATTCGCGGTAATTCTTCCCGGCTGACTGGCTGGGCCCGGTACATGGCCAAAGCAATCTTGTCAGAGAAAAAGTACGAAATAAAATTTGTTACCCCGGCAATGGCAAAACCAAGGATCATTCCATTTTGTCCGCCGAAATAATCGCCCACGCCGATCGCTAATAACGTGAGCAACGTCAGCAGAAAAACAGTTTTTAAGTTGTTCATAGCTAAGTAGATGATAAATACGTCGGCAAGATTCCAAAAGCTGACTGCGAGCATGGGCGGCTCTGTCTGCATGCCTTACGTTCAATAAGCGCTCAATGTTAAGAGTCGTAAAGTTGCATATCAAAATTCCAAGTGATTGAAAGCAAAGAGTGATATTTGAAAATCATTAAAGATTCTAATGATTTTCTAATGGATTGCTAACGGCGGATTCGGTACTCTCTCACAGGCCAATATCGTGATTGATAGGCTTCTGCTACGACAGGGCCACTTTCCACGATACTTCCGGGCTTTCCCTTCGCAAAGCGTGCCTTCCGCGAAGACGCAGTTTAACGTCTTGAAACTGAAAGTCTGCAACAACTTAAGGAGCGCAGCTATGAGTCATAACGATGATGGCTTTTTTCTATCAGAGAAAAGCTCAAAGGCACGTCTGCGGGAAGCCGAAAATGCACGGAAAAACCGTGCGGAGATTGTAAAGGCGTTTTCGCAGGGCAAAGTCACCCGTCGCGAACTGGTGAAGTGGGGACTGATTACGAGTGGTGGTCTGCTAGCCCCCATTCATGGCCTGAACCCGTTCGTTAACAGCGCGTACGCCAGCGGCGGCGGTGGTGTCACCGGAAACGCCGTCCTCGCCCCACAATTCAACGCGGGCAACGGAATTCCGACCGGCGCGCCGCCAAGCCCGACATTTGGAGTGCAGCCTTTCAGCACACCCATGCCGCGGTTTGACGTGATCGCGCGTGGCAACAACCCCTTGGGTGGCGATCTGACACCGGTACCGACGGCCCAGGCCAACCAGACCCAGCAGCCGCTGGATCCGGCCCTGGTCAACGGCCAAACCGGACTCACCGGCCCGATCGAAGGGCGTCCGGGCGGACCAATCTGGGCGCACCAGGGTTTTGGTGACCACGCACCGCAGATCTCGATCGAGATGTCACAGGCCCAGGCGCAGACCAACACGGTCTATAACCCAGCTGTGGCTTCGAACCTCAACTCCGGCATCGATCCGACCCAGGCGATTCCTCTGAAATTCCATCCCGGGTTCCCAACGCAGAATCCGAACTCAGTCTGGACCTTCAATGGAACCATTCCGCCGAAGTTGGTTATGGGCCGTTACGGCGAACCGCTCCTGTTCCGCCATCACAACCGGCTGCCCGCCGATGTGACGCAGAACAACGGCTTCGGACGCAACACGATCTCCACGCACGAGCACAACGGCCACCACGGTGCAGAGAACGACGGCTTTACCGGCGCGTTCTTCTTCCCCAACCAGTTCTATGACTATCACTGGCCAATCGTGCTGGCGGGCTTCCGCTCCGTCAACACTGACGCCACCGATCCCCGGGCCGGCAGCCCCGCCGACAACGGCGGGATCAACAAGGTCCCGGGCGATTGGCGCGAAACCATGTCGACGCACTGGTTCCACGATCACATGTTTACGTTCACTTCACAGAACGTGTACAAGGGCAATGCTGCGATGTTCAACATCTACAGCGCGCTCGATCGCGGCGATGAAACCGTGAATGACGGCGTGAACCTGCGCCTGCCCAGCGGTTCCTCGAACGGCAAGGGCTGGGGCAACCTGGACTATGACGTCAACTTGATGTTCAACGAGAAGGCCTTTGATGCAAGCGGCCAGCTCTTCATGGACATCTTCCAGTTTGACGGCTTCCTGGGCGACCTGATGTGCGTGAACCTCACGTACAAACCGTTCTTCGAAGTGGAGCGGCGCAAGTATCGCTTCCGCATCCTGAACGCCAGCGTTTCCCGCTTCTTCAAGTACGGTCTGTCTGACGGATCGCCGATGATCCAGATCGCCAATGACGGTAACCTGCTGCCCTCACCGGTAGTGCAGACCGTCTCTGACGAGCAGGGCATCGCCGAGCGCTATGACTGGGTGATCGACTTCTCCCGGTACAACATCGGCGACAAGGTGTGGATGGTGAACGTGGCTGAGCACGTGAACGGAAAGAAGCCTTCGGCCGATCTCACGGTCGCGCAGGCGCTCTCCGGCACCTCCAGCGATCCTTGCGTGGGCAAGTTCCTGGAATTCCGCATCGTACGCAACCCGGCTCAGCCTGACGTGAGCCAGGTGCCGGCGGTGATGATTCCGAATCCTGATCTGTCGAGCATTCCGGTTTCAAGAACGCGGACCTTCCAGTTCGGCAGCGGCGCTTCGCAGCCTCTGCCCGCTAGTGATCCTGCGGCTTACACCACCGGCGCGGGCGGACAGAAAGGACCATGGGGCGTGAAGACCGACAACGGCCAGATGCTGAACGCGAGCTGGGGCCGTGTTTCCGCGGCTCCGGGTTATGGAACGCGCGAAGTCTGGACTCTGCAGAACGGTGGCGGCGGATGGGATCACCCGATCCACATCCACTTTGAAGAAGGCCAGATCCTGGCCCGCAACGGTAGCGCTGCTAACGTTCCGGCCTGGGAAAAGGGCCGCAAAGACGTCTATCGCCTGCGTCCAGGTGGAAGCGTGACCATCACCATGCAGTTCCGTGACTGGGGTGGAATGTTCATGGAGCACTGCCACAACACAGTGCACGAGGACAACGCCATGCTGGTCCGTTGGGAAATCGATAACGGCGGCGCACCGTTCCTACGGCCGCTTCCGACACCGATCCCAAGTCCTCAGGGCGTCACCTTTGTGGCACCTGACGACATAGCCCCGACCGCGTTCTAACTCGGGCGGGTGTAATAAAACTTCAGATTGGCGGCCTGCTGCGCAAGATGCGGGCCGCCAAGCCTGATTTCTAATTCCGGATCAAAAGCAGTCCAGGGACGGGCAAGGAGCAGCATCATGCGACGGACAGGCCAGGTGGGCTTCGCGACAGTTGCCGCCATTTTTCTTACCGCAATTCTTTATTTAGCAGCAGGCCCAACGCCCGCGGCGGCAGACAATGCCCGCTGGGGCGCTAACTATTTTCCTAATGTAGTTCTTACCACGCAGGATGGCGCAAAGGTCCACTTTTATGATGACGTGATCAAGGGCAAGAGCGTAGTCATCGATCTGATCTACACAAGCTGTGTGGATTCATGTCCGCTGGAAACCGCGCGCCTGGCGCAGGTACAAAAGATGCTGGGCGACCGCGTGGGAAAAGATATTTTCTTTTACTCCATCAGCATTGATCCCACGCATGATACTCCCAAGGTGCTCAAGGCCTACGCCCAGAAATATCACATCGGTCCGGGATGGACTTTCCTGACGGGGAAGCAGGCCGACATCGATCTCATCAGCAAAAAGCTGGGCCTTTACAGCGAGCCTGACCCGAATGATCGCGATGGCCACACCCCGAGCGTGCTGATCGGCAATGAACCGAGTGGCCAGTGGATGCGCAACTCGGCCACCGATAATGCGCGGTTCCTGGCGAATATGATCGGGAACTGGCTGAGCAGTTGGAGTCACGCTCAGGCGGTGGACGCGAAAACCAATTACGAGCAGGCGCCGCCTATCGACATCAGCGACACTGGTCGTTACACCTTTACCACGCATTGCGCCGCATGCCACACCATCGGCCACGGCGATAAAATCGGCCCTGATTTGCTTGGCGTAACCAATGTGCGCGATCACAGCTGGCTGGAGCGTTTCATCTCCACCCCGGAAAAGCTGATTGCGGCAAAAGATCCCATTGCCCTGGCGCTCTATAAGAAATACAACGGCATAAATATGCCCAACCTGCGCCTGTCAGATGTTGAATTGAACAACTTGATCGACTTCCTGGCGCGGCAAAGCGCGGAGCACGGCAAAGACACAGCAAGCGCGGAAAAAGCCGGTACCGTGAAAGCAGACTCCGCGCAGCCGTTGCCCTAGAGCTGTACAGAGCTTTCCGCGGAACATCGAAAGTTTAAGTTGGCTGCGCTCGACCGATTTTTGCGGAAGATGGCCGCTTCAAAGCGAAAAGTCCCTCTCCCAGTCGGGCGTTACATGCAGGCGGCTACGGGGCCGCCTGCACTTGTGTTTAGGCTTATTTTTTTCCTGCCGGAACCAGCGCGCTCTTAATCGCCAGCAGCTCTCTCAAGACCGGTTCCAGTTCGCTTAGAGCCAGCGCATTTGCGCCGTCAGACTTGGCCTCCGCAGGATTGTCATGCACTTCCATGAACACGCCGTCCACGCCGGCTGCCACCGCCGCGCGGGCCAACAGCGGAATATACTCCGGCTGTCCTCCGGAAACTGCTTTACCGCCAACTCCTGACGAAGGCAGCTGGATCGAATGCGTGGCGTCAAAAACCACCGGTGCAAACTGGCGCATAATGGCCAGCGAGCGCATGTCAACTACCAGGTTGTTGTAGCCGAATGAACTACCGCGTTCGGTCAGGACAATATTGTCATTGCCGGACGCCCGGACTTTCTCCACCGCATGCCGCATGTCCCACGGCGACACGAACTGGCCCTTCTTGATGTTGATGGACTTCGCGTATTTGGCGGCGGCAATCAGCATGTCTGTCTGTCGGCATAGGAAAGCTGGAATCTGTACCACATCCACCGCTTCTGCCACGGCGGGAACGTCTTTGGCTTCGTGGACGTCTGTCAGCACTGGAACGCCGGCCTCTTTGCCGATTTTTTCCAGGATGCGCAGGCCTTGTTCCAATCCCGGCCCGCGAAAGCTGTGCAGAGACGTGCGGTTCGCCTTGTCATATGAGGCCTTGAAAATGTAAGGAATGTTCAGCTTGCGCGCGACGGCACTGATCTCTTCCGCCATCTTCAGCGCGTGAGACTCGCTTTCAATAACGCAAGGGCCGGCGATGAGAAAAAGTCCGGAGCTAATGTTCAGACCGTCAAGCTTGAATGAGGGAGTATTGGGCATCTTCAAAAAGATTACATGATTTCAGTTCGCATGGCATCCGCCTGAACTCCCTCTGCCGACTTATAATCACGGCGATGAACCCACCGCCGCCCACTGGTATCCAACCCGCGCAAGATCAGGACCAGCCGGATCTTTATCTTGGCATTCAGGCGGTTGACGTTTTTGTCCACGACCTGGAGAAAAGCCTGCAGTTTTACGTAAATCAGCTTGGGTTCAGGTTGGTTTCTGATGTCATCCTTCAATCCGGCCGGCGGCGGGTAGGCATCTCGCCACCAGACGGAACGGCAATGCTCAACCTGATCGCGCCGGAGCCCGATTCCGAGGAACACAAACTCATCGGACGGCCTACCCAGGTGGTTTTTGTTACGGAAGACGTCGCCGCCAAATACGGCGAATGGAGAAAGCGCGGAGTGCGCTTTCATCACACGCCGCGCCTGAGGCGCATTAAATACCTCCAGCAGGCGCCCGCTCGGGTCGCAGAGCAAACGCTGCTTTTCGGAGATCAGCCGCCTGTCTGGGGCGGAGTATTTACACGCTTTGAGGACCTTGACCACAACTCCTTTGCGCTGGTGAGTCTTGATGAAACCAGCCGTGCCATAGAAGCGCAGCGGCGTTCTATCGCGGCCAAGCTGGAAGCCGATCGTCGCGCGGCCCATGAACTGGAGATCGCAAAACAGGTGCAGGCGCGGCTGTTTCCCCAGGTCCTGCCGCAAGTGCAAACGCTTGAGTATGCCGGAATATGCATTCAGGCCCGCGAAGTAGGCGGCGATTATTACGACTTTCTCAGCCTTGGGCGGGACCGCATGGGGTTTGCGCTGGCAGACGTTTCAGGAAAAGGAATCGCGGCCGCTCTGATGATGGCCAATCTGCAGGCAAGCCTGCGCACGCAGAGCGCCATGGCATGGGAGGAACCGCAGCGATTTCTACAATCGGTCAACAACGTGTTTTATGAGAACACCGCTGAGAACGCCTATGCCAGTTTGTTCTTTGGCGCCTATGACGACGATGCCCGTCTCTTGCGCTATGCCAACTGCGGCCATCTTTGCGCCCTGTTGCTCCGCAGTGAT
>DASXIL010000559.1:0-4208 GCA_036497985.1 Candidatus Angelobacter sp.
GCACCAGGGGAAAAAGAAGTTTCACTCCGGTCTTGGCCGCCACTTCCTCTGCCGATTGCATGCGGCGGGAACGCAACGTGTCAGCGAAAACTCCGAGTGCATGAGCTATGGGCGTCCCAAAGCGCTCTGTCTGCACCAGCATGGTCACAAACTGCCGGACGAACTCAATATCCAGGCGTTCCGCCATGCTGCGCCATGCATCCAAGCGCGGCTTGCCGGCGCGTTGCTCGCGGTTGATGATCTGGAATTCTTCCGCCAGGCTGGGCGCAGTAACCGCCATCTCGTCGCCAACTCGCACCATCGCCTGGTCGATGCCAAGTCCCGCTTCCATGCAGATCACCAGCAAATCGAGCGCATCAGGCAGGGCCATGCGGATATTGGTTTGGCGGCGAGTCACCAGGTGCGAGAGAACAAGATCGGGGAGAAAAAAACCCGCGATGCCTCCAACCAGCACCGCAGTTACCATGTTGCTGGCGAAGAAAGTTCCCACCACAATACCCACGATTGGCAGCAGTAGTTTTATAGCGGTGAATATTTCCACATGTTCCGGCTTGCGAAAACCGGCAAGCGTGAGCTTGTACGCAAGGTCCTGGTCAAAGCCGGAGACCAACCCGCGAAACGGATTGAACACGCCCATGATTTGGGCAGCGACCCGGGCCAGGCCAGTGCTGGGCGTCGCAGCGATCAGCGTGCCGGCTTCAGGCGCTGTGAATGCCGAAACTTCCATCAGCCGGGCTTCCACCGGGTCATTGCCGGTCAACATCACGAGCACGGCAACAACGAGGAGGAAGATCGTAACGGCAGCTGAAATCAAAAAGATAAGCATTACGCCTCCTTAAAACCTGACATTCACAATTTTGCGTATCATCACTATTCCAATCACCATCATGATCGCGGCATAGGTCACCATTTTCTGGCCCAGGGGCGTTTCAAAAAGTCCCTTACCGTAGCCGGGATTCAAAAAGTTCATGCCGATAAAAATGACGAAAGGAAGTCCCATTAACACTGCTCCGGTCAGGCGGCCCTGTGCGGTGCGGATTCGCATCTGGCCGATCACGCGGATGCGCTCGCGCAGAACCTGCGAAGTCTTGTCGAGAATTTGCGCCAGATTGCCGCCGGTTTCCTTTTGTACCAAAATGGCGGTCACCAGGAACTGGAGATCGGGGACTGGCATGCGGCGGCTAAGGTTGAGCATGGCCTCGCGGAAGGGCAGGCCGAAGCTCTGCTCGTCGGCGGCACGGCGAAACTCCGCGCGCAACGGGTCATCACATTCCTTAGCAATGGTTTCAATGGTCGCCGGCAGCGCCTGGCCGGCGCGCAGGCCGCGCGACATCAGATCAATCGCTTCCGGAAGCAGTTCCGCGAAACGCCGTGAACGCCGCTTGCGTTTCTGCAGGAGGTACAGATACGGCACAAATCCCAGCGCCAGCCCAGGAAGCCAACCTAATAGTCCGGGGGCAATCCACCAGTTGCCCAGGGCAGCGCCTACGCATATGAGCAACAGGGTGATGATCACTACCTGCCCAACGGTCCATTTCAGGTCGCATTGTTCAATCATCAAATGCAAACCAACAGCCAGGCGGTTGTGCCGCAGAAACTTATCAAACGCCGGGACTGTGCTGAAAGTGACCTCTTTTACAATGCTTGGTCCATCATTGCCTGATGGGGAATCCGCGCTGCGATCCAGAGAAACCAGCCGGGAGTGGATGAGCTTGTCAGCTTTTGACGGTTCGGTGAGCAGCGCCACAACGGCAAAAGCGGCGATCAAAACGATAAAAAAGATGCTTACAATCGTCATGGCTACACCTCGCAAACATGCTCAAACAGGTCACGGGAAAGCTGGATCCCCGAGGCTTTTAAGCGTTCCGTAAATAAAGGTCGCAGCCCTGTGGCGCGGAAGCGCCCCAGCACACGGTTGTTCGGGCCGATGCCGAGACGGTCAAACACGAAAATGTCCTGCAGCGTAACCATGTCGTCGCCAACGCCGGTGACCTCGGATATTTGTGTGACACGGCGCGAGCCGTCACTGAGACGCGCTACCTGCACGATGACCGAGACGGCCGATGCAATCTGCTGGCGAATGGCTTTGTCCGGCAGATTGATTTCCGCCATCAATGACATGGTTTCCAGGCGGGCGATCGCGTCGCGCGGATTATTGGCATGAATGGTGGTCAGCGATCCGTCGTGGCCGGTGTTCATGGCCTGGAGCATGTCCAGCGCTTCGCCGCCGCGTACTTCGCCCACCACAATGCGGTCAGGCCGCATACGCAAAGCGTTGATTACCAGTTCACGCTGCCGCACGGCCCCCTTCCCTTCCACGTTGGGTGGACGGCATTCCAGCCTCACCACGTGCGGTTGCTGCATTTGCAGCTCGGCGGAGTCTTCAATGCTTACTATTCGTTCGCGGTCAGAGATGAAACTGGAAAGCGCATTCAGCAGCGTGGTTTTTCCGCTGCCCGTGCCCCCGGATATTACAATGTTGAGCCTTGCCTGCACTGCCGCCTGCAACAGTTCCAGCATGTCCGGCGTGATGGTGTGAAATGCTAGCAACTGCTCTATCCCAATGGGCACGCGGCCAAAACGGCGGATTGACAGGATGGGCCCATCGATGGAGAGCGGCGGAATCACCACGTTGACGCGCGATCCGTCCTCCAGACGCGCATCGCACATAGGAGATGATTCGTCCACGCGCCGGCCTACGTTGGAAACAATTTTGTCGATGATGTGGCGCAGGTGCGCCGCATCCTTGAAGACAACGTTGGTCAATTCCAGCATTCCGCCGCGTTCAACGTAAACCTGGCGATGCGTGTTCACCAGAATGTCTGTAATCGTCTGGTCTTGCAGCAGTGGCTCCAGCGGTCCCAGGCCGAAAACTTCCTGCAACACCTCACGGCAAACGCGTTCTCTTTCGGATCCGCTCAGGGGGAAGTTGGTAACGCCGATCAGGTCATAAATAACGTTCTGCACCTGGGTGCGCGCGTACGCGTCCTGAAGTGACGTAAGCCTCTCCAGGTCAATCTTGTTCAGCAACTCACGGTGCAGCGTTGTTTTCAGCTCCTGATAGGACCTGCCGCCCGCACCGTTGGAAGGCGCCAGTGGAACTGAAGTGGTTGCGAATCCGAATGCCATTTTTACTCCCGAACTGCTTGCTGAACCAAACTACTTGCTAAACAAAGACATCACGCCACCGGAGTGGGATTGAGCCATAGCTTTTTCATCAGTGTTGCTGGCGAGGTTGCGGGCCCAAACCTGTATGGCCTCGCCAAAGGCAGACTTACCGGAAGGGATCGGCGCGCCTGCGTTGATTGCCTTGATGACCTCGTCATAACTGTTGGGTACGCGCACGGAAATCTTCCGCCCCAGGGCCTTCTCAATGCGATCGTCGGCCAGCGGTCCCCGCTTGGAATGGCGGTTCAGCACAATCTGGATCTTGTTGGCGTCGTATCCCAGTCTTTCCAGGTGCTCGATGTAGCGTACCGCGTTGCGTATCGACGGAAGTTCTGCGGTCAGCACAATTACGATCTGGTCGGACTGCGAAATGCAGGCCAGCGTTACGTCACTGAGTCCCGGCGGACAATCCACCACGACAAACTGATAGCTTCCTCCCAGGAAGGCCAGCGTACGTTCCACCGCGGAAGGCGAGGCTTTGTGAACCATGTCCACGGTCTCCGGAGAATCCAGCAGGTGCAGCCCGGAGGTGTGGCGCAAGAGAAAGCCCTGAAGCAGTTCCTGGTCCAGCCGGTCAGTGTTGCTGGCCAGCTCATAAAAGCTGTATTGATGCCGGCCGGTGCCAAGGTAGAGCGATGCGTCACCCAGAACCGAATGCTGGTCCACGAGCAGGCATTTGCGCTGATTGCGCCCGGTGAGTTCCAGCGCCAGATGCAGCGCCAGTGACGTGACGCCGGTCCCGCCCTTGGCCCCGATCAGGGTAATGATCTTGCCATGGACTTTGGAGCGCATTTTTTCCTTCTGCTTCGCTTCCACCCGCGCCAGTCCGTCAAGAACTCGATCATTCTGGATAGGTTTCAGCAGATACTCAATGCAGCCCACGCGCATGGCCGCAATGATCCGTTCCGGCTCGGTGTTTGCCGAAACCGCAAACACATGCACGTCCGGATAGTTGGTCCGCAGATGTTCCGTAATCCATACTGCCTGCTCATTGTTTCGATCGTAGTCAATAAAGCAGACCCGGGTCCGCGACTTTTCCC
>DASXIL010000560.1:0-2649 GCA_036497985.1 Candidatus Angelobacter sp.
CGAACCCGCTTGCGGTGTCAAAGGCCGATGTCGATCCAAAGGCCCACGCGGAGACCGAACCGTCAATCGATTGTCCGCGATAAATTTTGCCGTAATCGGTTGCGCCGTTAGTAGTGATCGAAGGATCAGTGGTAATGACTGTGGCACTCGTTATCACGTAAGGATTCGGGGCAGTAATGGTGCTTGGCGTACCGAACTTAGTTGGCGTCGGGGGCGGAGGTGTAGGTGTTATTGGCGGAGGCGTCGGCGATACTGGCGGAGGCGTGGGCGTTATGGGTGGAGTTGGATTCGGCGTCGACGTGCTCACTAAAACAACCGGGTTTGCATTAACGTTTTGATCGGTCGTGCCGATCACGTCCACGAGGTTTCTCGCGAGACGCTGACTGGTTGTCCCCGCCAATTGCTGCGCAGCGAGCTGCTGGTTCATCACTGCCAAGATCAACGGCAGATTTTCCAGCGGCGGAAAATCCTGAATCAGACGCGACGTCTCGACCACGAGTTTTACATCAAACTTCTCTGGTTTCGTCATCCGTCCGTCTGCCGTCATCATCATCATTTCGCCGCTGTGCACGGTCATAGCTCTTTCAGGATGACCAGTGGGATAAAACGTTCCGATCCCTTCCAAGACCATGAATTTCGTGGGCGGGCCCGTGGCCAAAAGAGCCGTCCCTCCCGTCACCGCTGCCGTAACGGCCACTGTGCTGACCTTGACTGGGGCTTTGTCGGGCGGCACCTCCAAGAGAATCGCACCACTCGTCAGATCGAGTTCACGCGCCCCCCGTTTAAGGCTGAAAATCGTATTCGCCCCAAGGCGCGTTATAGTGAGATCGGTAAACGTCAGTTCGGCACGCGATTCCATGCCGGTGCGCACCCCCATCTGCTGCGTGACTGTGTCATTCACGGCCGCCGGATGCGGTGCCCCTTGAGATTCCAGCAACCGCACGTCCTGAATTACCTGCGAGAGGTGCGCCTGTTGGATTTGTGCAGCGGTTCCAATTGGGGCTGTCCCGACAAAAAACAAGCAGACGCAAAACGGGACGATCAGTCCACCCCAACGAGTTTGCACAAGAGACTTTTTCATATTTGGTCGCTACTGTGGCGTCGGGGCTGTTTCCGGACTCATGATTGGCGCTCGACGCGGCGTCACCAGCGCCGCAGTCGTGCGACCTGCGGTGTCGGTCTGTTCTTGGCCGATAACCGACACTTGTGTGCCGCCCCCAAAAATAACCAGGTTTGTATCAATTAGAACCTTGTTCGACTTCTCGCGCTGCTGCTTCTGGCTTTCTGCCACGATCGACTTTTCGCTGCGCAGAGGAGGAAAATCTGTAATGAAGCGACTTGTCTTCATGAAGCGCTCAATATCGACATCTACAGGATCGCTGAGCGCAGCCTCCGGGTTGCCGAACACCATTTGCCCCGCATGAACGAGAACCGAATCGCCAAGATGTCCAGGGCGATACGATCGCGCGGTGCCTTCCAACACCAAAAACTTATAGAAGCCGGGATGGTACTCGATCATGACGCTAGTTCCCGCCACTGCCACGGAAACGTTGCCTGCGTGAATTGTCGCGCCACGCGCTCCTCTTGGAGCCTGAACAAGCACTGCCCCCTCCTTCAGATTCAAACCGCGCGTCCCGTGATTGAAATCAAATGCAGTATGGGCCGCCAGCCGCACGACCGTTTCATCAAGAAAAGTCAACTCACCGTGCGATCTATTGCCGGTCCGTACAACATTCTGCTCATTCACGATGTCGTTTACCGAAGCCCGGTGCGGCGCGTTTTTCAATTGTTCCAATTGAACATGATTCTTTACTCGCGTTACACGCGCTTCTTGGGACGAAGTGGCGTTCAGCCCGTTAGGAAACCAAGTCGCAAGCAACGCCGTGATCGATATCAAAGAAAGGCCAAGCTGCCGGTTCATGCGTACTCTGGTCGATAGACCTAACTCCGGCGGGCTTTTTGCGGCCTAAACCTTACTAGGTCAAGGATTTTCTACACCAGTCCTTATATCTTTATCCGGAAGCAGCGCAGCAAAGTTCTTGAAAAGTTTGATTTTTCTCTTTGTCTGTTGAAAAGAGCGCCAGCGGATCCCCAACGCGACCGATCCCGGCTACTGCAGCGTTAGGCTTTGGACGTAGTGCTGGCTACGAAACTGTGTGCTTCTCTGTCGAAACTCAGACACCTAGCAACTCGCGCTGCCACGGGACCAGCATTGCCGGGGCTCGTGTACCATCCATGGCGATCGCCTCAAGCGTGCCTCGTGGTGCAATGAACGAAGGTTCCAGCCCAAGTTCCTCAGCGGATTTGTTGCGTCGGCGCCGCAGCTCTTCTGCGCGCTGGACTGTCTCAGTGGTCGGTCGGGTTCCGGAGCGGCGACGCGAAACTGGCCATTCCGATTCAGGCGACCGCAATGCGGCTTGTGCTGCCTCGCGAAACGCCTGACGGCGGCGGAATGAAAAATGTCTGTAGTCAGGGACACTTCCCGAAGCGAATTTCGCTGCAGCCTTCAAGAGGTCCTCGTTCTGCAAAATGTGAAACGGCGGGCGATCTGCCTTTTCTGCTTCTTTTTCTCGCCATTGCCAAAGCGCGCGAAGTACCGCGGCGGTGCGTCCACGGATTACTCCAGATCCGCGAATACGCCAGAGTTCA
>DASXIL010000561.1:0-7053 GCA_036497985.1 Candidatus Angelobacter sp.
ACATCTTTCTCCCAGACTCCGGCATGACAGCCTCTGGCAACATGCGCAGCACCGTGCCAATGGTGGAGTGAAAATACGGCTGATCCATAGGCCCCCACACCAGCAGGATCGTACGTCCTTTGGGCTTCAGGACACGATGCATCTCGCTCAATGCGCGCGGCAAGTCAGAAAAAAACATCACGCCCAGGCGGGATGTAATACAGTCAAAACTGTTGTCGGTAAAAGGCAGGTGATGAGCATCAGCCTGCCTAAAACTGGCATTGGTCAGGCCCCGCTGTGTGGCGCGCTCCTCGGCAATCTTGAGTGGCGCCGGGGAAATATCTACGCCAACAACAACTCCACTGCGCGCCAGCAGCTCTGCAATTGAGATGGCTGGCTCGCCGGTGCCGCAGGCAATATCCAGCACACGCATGCCCGGCTGGACCTGCGCTGCTGCAACAATAGCGCGGGTCATGTCACTGCCCATGGCTGCCGATTGCCTGCGCCATTTCTGGCTGGCGTTGGCGCGGCCAAAGCTGTTCCAGTCCGCTGTGTCTGTGGAAATTTGCATCACATTATTATCAGGCAATTTCGGTTCCTGCTGCTCACACAGAGCCATGCAGTCTTACGAAGCAAATTTAGTGAGTGGCGCGATCTTGAACTTCATTCTGTCATAATGATGATTGCAGCATTGGAGGTAAGTTTCATGAAGGCTGAAAATCTGACGCGTGATCTAAGAGACAACGTAGCAGAAATCGCTGACCGGGCACGAGACCTCTCCGCCAAAGTTAAGGACCGGCTGGACGAAACATACAACGACCTGAATCGCACCATGCGCCGGGCCAAGGATGCGACCGAGGATAGATTGGATGATTTCCGCGACCATGTGAAAAGCCGTCCGCTGGCCACAGTTGCAACAGTTGCCGCAGGAGCCTTCGCTGTTGGGATCCTGACTGGATGGTTGCTTGGACGCAAAGCGCGGTCTTAAGCAGCGTTAGCGGTTTGTTAGTGATGGCCCAGTACGGGATGGGGCACATAGGTCGATTCAAGCTGCGCGATCTCCTCTTGCGTAAGCTTTAGGTCCACCGCTGCCAGAGCATCCTGTAGATGATGCGGCTTGGATGCTCCGACAATCGGCGCGGAGACTTCTGGCTTGTGCAACAGCCACGCAAGAGCGACCTGGGCCGGCGGCACTCCGCGACTCTTCGCCACCTGGGCCACGCTCTCTACCACGCGGTCATCAGCTTCCTGCGTGTAGAGCTTTTTAGTGTAATCGTCTTCCTGCGACCGTACCGTGCACGCTTTGCGATTACCGGCCAACACGCCACGGGCCAGCGGGCTCCAGGGAATAAGCCCTACGCCTTCTGCCCGGCACAAAGGAATCATCTCTCGTTCTTCTTCGCGATAAACAAGGTTGTAATGGTTCTGCATGGTGACAAATCGGGTGAGCCCGAGCCGGTCAGAGGTATGGAGCATTTGCGCAAACTGCCAGGCAAACATTGACGATGCTCCGATGTATCGCGCCTTGCCCGACTTCACCACATCATGCAGCGCCGTGAGCGTCTCTTCGATGGGTGTCTCATAGTCGAAGCGGTGGATCTGGTAGAGATCGACATAATCCGTGCCCAGGCGGCGCAGGCTGTCGTCAATGGCATGCATGATGTGCTTGCGTGAGAGGCCTTTCTGGTTGGGATCGTCACCCAAGGAAAAGAATACTTTAGTGGCGATCACCAGCTTGTCGCGCGATGGCCCAAAGTTCTTCAATGCGCGGCCCAGTATCTGCTCGCTTGCGCCAAGAGAATACATGTCCGCCGTGTCAAAGAAATTAATGCCGGATTCAAGCGCCTGCTTGATAAACGGACGGCTTTCTTCCTCTTCCAGCACCCACTGCCGCCACTTCTTTGTGCCATAGGTCATGCAGCCCAGGCATATGCGGGAAACCTTTACGCCAGTAGAACCAAGGTTCGTATATTTCATTTGCGCCTTTCTTTGAGCCATTCTTAACTTTCGCAGGATGCCCCACAGCGATCTCCAGACTCATGATTTTCAGGCAAAACCTCAATCCACTTCAACTTTCTCAAAGCCCATCCCCTGAAGCAGGGTGGTAACGGTGGCTCGGGCGTTGTCACGGGCATTGATAAGAATTCCACCCAGCGCCGCTTCCTGAAGCAATTCTCCTTCTGCTTCCTGCCGGACTTGCGTCTCAAGATTGGGATCAACCCGGACAAGAAGTCCCGTGTTGCGTGAATATACTTTGGTGCGCGCGTTGTCCAGACGCGTGATCAGGATTTGCGGATTGGGCAGGTGGATACGCACCTCTTTGCCCTGAATCTTGATGTCGCTATTTTTCAGTCGGCTGAAATCAATGCCGGCAATAACCTGGCCATGGACGATCATCAGCAATCGATCACCCGCGATAAAGTCCGGCAAAATCGGATTGTCCTTCTCGCCGGTCACGATCTTGTCCATATTGAAGACCACGGTTTCCATTCTCTGCAACCGCTGGATACGCTCAATCACGCTACCTTCACTGCTGATACGCGTGTTACGTCCGCTTAGCAGCGACCAAAAGGCCGCCAGCGGGCCGGTCTGAACTCGTGCCATCAGCACGGCAAGCAGCAGAGCGATAGCTGCGCCCATCAGAAGGCCTGGCAGCAATGCCAGGCGACGGCGAGGCAAAGCAGGTTGCATGGACGTATCTGTCATGGAAGCTATTGTAAGTTGCAGCGGGACACTTGGAGCATGACGAAAGGCCGAAGGCACCCGCCGGGTCGCTAGTGAGATCGCCGGCAAAATCCTAGTGCTTCACTGCCTGACGTTTCTTTAATTGTCCATAATAGGCAGCAGCGTTGTCCTTGAAAGTTGCTTCGTAGTTTGGATATTGGCGAAAATTTTTATAAGCGCCCAACGCAAGCGCGGCCTGTATGCGGTCCAGCGGCATGCCCCGACGATACATGCGCGCTACCTGATTCCGAAGGTCGGCCAGGTAATTGCGAAAGCGTTGCAACTCACTTTTTGTGGCCAGCTCAAAATGTCCAGGAACGACGTGCTCTACCCGCAGCGCCAGCATGTGATCGAGCGCTGTGATCCAGTTTTCCATGTCGCCATCGTCCATGGCGGGACATGAGTTGGTCAGAAAGAGATCGCCGGTGGCAATGGCATGCTCGTCAGAAAAGTAAACGACCAGATCACCCTGAGTATGCGCCGGGCCGGGATGATAGATGTGAACCTCGTGCCCGCCGAGATAAAGCACAAGGCCTTTCGGTCCCACGCTTTCATTGACGTAATTTTCTTGCGTCGGCTTTTCCGCGTGTGCGCGGGTGAATTCCGTGCTGATGATGATCGCATCCGGGCCGACGACCGTGTTTCCGCCGCGGTGATCGGGATGGTAATGCGTGTTGACGATCCAGCGCACTGGAGCTTGCGAAACTTTGCGAATCTCATCCAGCAACTTGCGGCCTTCCTCGGCGTTCAACCCTGTATCAACAACGAGAATCCTCTGATCGCTTACAAGGAAGGTTGAATTTGCGCTGGCATCATTTTCAGAAATATATGCGTAGAGGTCCGGACCAATCTTATGCACTGTAGCGGCAGGACTGAGGACCGGAAGGCACAGCGCAACACAAACAATAATCGTTGAAAGATGTGGCTTATTGGGAAACATGCCTCACCGATATGCCACGACGAACATCCGTCGGAACGGGAACAGGGCTTTTCCCTGATCGTTGGGCCGGTAAGCTTCCTGAATGCCTTCCAGGCATAGCTCTTCGAAGAGCTGGCGCTGCTCGGCATCGGGCAGGCGGTCAAGATAAGGACGCATGCCGGTGCTGCGAATCCAGTCAAAAACCGCTTTGGGGCCATCCATCACGTGTTGATATTCCGTCTCCCATATATCAACGCGGCTGGCATGTTTGCGCAAGACATCATAGTAAAACGCGGCTGGATGGACAGTCAGCGCACCGGGCACAGCGGCCATCGCTTTGGCCCAGCGAGGATCGCCGCTCAGAGCCGCTTCCCGCAGGACGGAATGGGCCGGCGAATGGAAATTGTTCGGCATCTGCACCGCCAAAGCCCCGCCTGTCGCCACGCCATTGATCAGGCCGCGAAACAGTGTGGCATGCCCTGCCACCCAGTGGAACGCGGCATTGGAAAAAATTAGATCGACCGCCGGTTCTGACTTCCAGGTTTCGATGTCGCCCAGCACCCATTGCCAGCCAGGATGTTTAGCCTTGGCTTGGGCCAGCATTTCGGGCGAATTATCCACGCCGGTGACAGCGGCGTTGGGCCAGCGCTGGCGCAACTGTTCCGTGCTGTTTCCCGGACCGCAACCTAAATCGACGATGCGCGCGGGAGCCTCCAGGTGGACCTGCGCGATCAGATCGGCTGCCGGGCGCGCGCGCTCATCGGCATACTTCAAATATAGGTTGGGGTCCCAGACGGGCATCTGTTCAAGACTTTAATTGCCAGCAGCAGGAAGAATCAAGGCGCTAGACAGAAACCGCGTTTGCCTTCTCTGATTCAATGGCGGCAAGCATGGCGTTGTCTTCGGCAAATTTAAACCATAAAACACCGAGCCTTTGTGCCTGTTTTTCTTCAGCGCGGGCCAGACTTTCAAGGTCAGCCTTGGTGACAACTTGCAGATCTTTGCGTTCCAGAAACTTTTGGATCTCTGCGGCGCCAAAATTACTGCCCTTCGCGGTTTCCAGATATTTCAGCACGTGCACCGCGCCAACTTCAGCGTCGTGCCGCGCGATGCCTACAAGTCCGTCACTGGCTTTGCGCGCCCAGCCCACGGCATACATTCCCTCAAGCACCTTGCCGCTTTGCGGATCGAATAACTCATAGGCCGCCCGCTTGGGATCTGCCTGATCAGGATTGATAACGTAGCTATCGCGGCTGTAGGGCAGTCCCACCGCCGGATCGGCCACGTCACCAATGGCAAAGATCATGGTATCAACATCAAGGTCTGCCGATTTATCGGTGGCTTTGCATGCGATGCTGCCGTCACGCTCGAAAAGAACATTTTCAGCGACAGTAAGGCGGTCAATGCGACCGGCAGAGTCGGCATGAATGGCCTGCGGTGAACACAGGAAACGAAAACGCAGGCGGGCTTTGCCTTCGGGATGCTCAGCTGCGGGGGTCGCCAGCACCGGAAACGTTTCTTCGGCCAGCTTGCTGATGTTTTGGCCGATGGTGGAAAGTTGCGGCTGGATACGGCGCAATTCCTCGTCAAATGCTTTACGGTCGAGAAACTCCTCAATGTAATCGAATTCTTTTTTGTCGAACTTGGCTTCAAAAGGGCCGCGCCGCGCCACTACTACGACTTCTTCTGCGGTCTTTACGGGTGCATCGATTAGGAGCCATCGAGCAATATCCACCATTACGTTGCCCATGCCGATGATGGCCACCCGCTTGCCCGTGGAGAAGTCGCGCGAGGTAAACGGCGGCAGCAGGTTATAGCTGTAGACGAAGTCCTTGGCGGCGTAAACTCCGGTGACTTCTTCTCCGGGCAGGCCAAGCTTCTTTGTTCCCTGCGCGCCAATGGCAAAGACGATTGCTCAAGGGCTGAATTGCTGCAAATCAGCGATGGAGACCGCTGCCTGGCTCGATACAGGAACGTGGACGAAGTAGTGCACGTTGGGCAGACTCAGCACCTTGGCAAATTGCTTGCGCAGGCCAATCTTCATCTTGTCTTTAGTGGGGTAGATGCCATACTCAGCCAGGCCACCGGGCTTGATGTCGCGGTTCAGGATGATGACTTCATGGCCGCCCTGTGCGATTTTCTGGGCGGCAAACATTCCTGCTGGTCCTGCACCAACCACAAAGACAGTCTTCACGCGTGTCCTCCAACGATTCACAACAACTAAACCAGGGCGCAGGCATCACCCAATGCTCGGACAAAATGAGCTTTAAATGCTGACAGCTTTATTATCCCTTACCATTCGCGCCCATGCTCGCCCAGGTTTCATACATTTTCCAGCGGGCGGCCACGTCTTCACGTGCCTCTTCCAGCAGCTTTTTGGCCTCTTCCGGGTGCGATTGCCGCAGCATGCTGTAGCGCGTCTCATTGTAAATGTAGTCTTCCAACGGTACCGAAGGCGGTTTGGAGTCGAGCTGCATCGGGTTCTTACCTTCCGCGGCGCGCCGGGGATCAAAGCGGAACAGCGGCCAGTGTCCGGATTGCACTGCGAGCTTTTGCTGGCTTAGGCCGTGCGTCATATCAATTCCGTGAGCGATGCAGGTGGCATAGGCGATGATCAATGAAGGCCCGTTGTACGCTTCGGCTTCGTTAAAGGCCTTCAGGGTCTGCATATCGCCTGCGCCCATAGCGACGCTCGCCACGTAAACGCTGCCGTACGCCATGGCCATCAAGGCCAGGTCTTTTTCAGCGGTCATTTTGCCGGCGGCCGAGAAACGCGCCACAGCGCCGCGAGGCGTGGCCTTGGAAGTCTGCCCACCCGTGTTGGAGTAGACTTCGCTATCCAGAACCAGAATATTCACGTTCTCGCCGGAAGCAAGCACATGGTCCAGGCCGCCGTAACCAATGTCATAAGCCCAGCCATCGCCGCCGACGATCCATACATTGCGCTTGACCAGCGAGTCAGCCACTACCGTTAGTTCGCGGGCATCACGGTTGTCCGGGCTCAGCCGCAGGAGATTCTTGAGCAACTCTACGCGCTGACGCTGCTTGCGGACGCCCGCTTCAGTCGACTGATCGGCACCGCAGATTGAGGTCGCCAACTCAGGCCCAATCGTATCGACAAGACGCTTTACCAGATCACGCGCGTACTCGGCGTGCTTGTCTTGCGAAAGCCGTATTCCCAGGCCAAACTCGGCATTATCTTCAAACAAGGAGTTGGCCCAGGCGATCCCGCGACCGTCATTATTATTAAAGGTGTAAGGCGTCGTGGGCAGATTGCCGCCGTAAATCGACGAACACCAAGTGGCATTGGCTACGATGGTGCGGTCGCCAAAAAGCTGGGTCATCAGCTTGATATATGGGGTTTCACCGCAGCCGGAGCAGGCGCCTGAAAATTCAAACAGCGGCTGCATGAGCTGCACGTCTTTCACCTG
>DASXIL010000562.1:0-6938 GCA_036497985.1 Candidatus Angelobacter sp.
GCAGCGTTTGGTCTAGGTTCTGGGCTTGACAGCAAAGCGTCAAGCGCGAAGTAGGCAGCTACGAATGGCGAGTAGGTCAAGTCTAGCAGGCGAGTCGGAGTGCCATGATGCTGCATCAGGGCAAGCCAGCCTAGGGTGTCATCGGGATTAGGAAGTTGCAGGTTGGCACTCAAATGGCAAGCCCGTTTGAACTCAAGGATTAATTGCTTCTCGAGGTTAGGCAGCTCCTTAAGGTCAATATGCCAATCTTCCGCTGCGCGCTCGATGCTCGTCTTGAGATTCCAGTTGTCGAGCACGCCGCGATAGTGCCATCTCTCCGCGCCGAGGTTATTCACCAGTTGCACAAAGTGAATCCAATCACGAACTGTGGTTTTTTGCCAAATAAGAGTGGGTGACCCTTTCACAGCAAGCCTCGGTTGTCTGCTACGTTATTCTGCCACATAGGATTCAGAGAAACCTCGGCGGAGTTGTAGCCGAAGCAGTTCAGAGCGTTCCAAAAGAGATGATTGCCGTTTGCGCGCGCTTTCTTCCCTCATTTAATCTAAATAGTTTGCCCAACTTCTATGGCCGATCAGATACTCAAGCTTCCCACCAAAATCGACGCTACCTCCACCCGCTTTGAGAAGAACATGCGCGCCATGGCGGAGCTGGTGGCCGCCGTCCGGAATGAGGAAGAAAAAATCCGCCTGGGCGGTGGCGAAAAAGCCATCGAATCACAGCACAACAAAAAGCGCCTGACCGCGCGTGAGCGCATCAACCTGCTGATCGATCGCGATACTGAATTCTTCGAGCTCGGACTCTATGCCGCCTATGAAATGTATGAAGAGTGGGGCGGCGCGCCTTCAGCAGGCGTGGTTACTGGGCTGGCACGCGTGCACGGACGGTTGTTCATGCTGATTGTGAATGACGCTACGGTGAAAGCCGGCGCGTTCTTTCCCATGACGGCCAAGAAGGTGATCCGGGCCCAGAACATCGCCATTGAAAATCATATCCCCACGATTTACCTGGTCGACTCTGCCGGAGTGTTTTTGCCGCTGCAGGAAGATGTGTTCCCGGATACCGACGATTTTGGGCGGGTCTTCCGCAACAACGCTGTCATGTCCGCCATGGGAATTCCGCAGATTACGGCCATTATGGGCATGTGCGTGGCCGGCGGCGCATACCTGCCGGTAATGTGCGACACCATATTAATGACTGAAGGCAGCGGACTCTTTCTTGCGGGACCGGCGCTGGTGCAGGCAGCTATCGGAGCCAAGTATTCGGCGGAAGAACTGGGCGGCGCGCAGATGCACGCGCAGATTGCCGGCACGATCGACTATCGCGAACCCAATGACCATATCTGCCTGGAGCGCATACGCTCGGTCGTCAGCAAGCTCGGCCACAAGCCAGGCGCGCCGTTCAACCGTATCAAGGCCGAGCCTGCGGCGTACGCGGCGGAAGAGATTTATGGAATCTTTGAGGCCGATGGCATGAAGCCGTATGACATGAAAGAGATCATTGCTCGCATTGTGGACGGAGCGAAGTTTGATGAATACAAGGCCGAATACGGCAAGACCGTAATCTGCGGGCTGGCGCGCATTGGCGGATTTGCGGTGGGCATCGTCGCCAATCAGGCGTCATCGGCGCAACAGACCGATCCCAGTTCCGGCGAAAAGCGCGTGGAGTTTGGCCGCGTGATCTATACCGAAAGCGCCGAGAAAGCCGCGCGCTTCATCATGGATTGCAATCAGAACCTGGTGCCGCTGATCTTTCTGCATGACGTGAACGGCTTCATGGTGGGCCGCGACGCCGAGTGGAACGGCATCATCAAAGCTGGAGCAAAGATGGTGAACGCCGTGGCTAATTCCGTGGTGCCGAAAATTACAATCATCGTCGGCGGATCTTTTGGCGCGGGACATTACGCCATGTGCGGCAAAGCTTACGATCCGCGCTTTGTCTTTGCGTGGCCTTCAGCGCGTTATGCCGTGATGAGCGGCGCGGCGGCAGCGGGAACACTGGTGGAGATCAAGATCAAGCAACTGGAGCGTGGCGGCAAAAAGTTGAGCGATGCCGAACGCAAGGAATTGTTTGACACGACGAAAGCCACCTATGACCACCAGACCGATCCTCGCTACGGCGCTGCAAGATTGTGGATCGACAAAATTATCGATCCCATGGAGACGCGCCAAGCGCTGATTACGGCCCTGGAGGCGGCGAGTCTGAATCCTGAGGTGAAAGAGTTTAAGGTGGGAGTCTTGCAGACCTAGCGCCTTTTTTCAGATTGACGTGGGTTTTTCACCACGGAGGCACGGAGACACGGAGAAGATCAGAGGAGTCAGAGGAGTCAGGGAGGATCTTGATGTCAGGAGCTGCTGTTTCAACCTCGAAGCTTCGTTTTGAAGAGCTGACGGAGAAAATACTTGGTGCGGCGATTGAAGTACACAAAGCGTTAGGTCCAGGTCTGCTGGAATCGGCTTACGAGGAGTGTCTTTGCCACGAACTCAATCTTCGCGGTTTGCGTTTCCAACGCCAGATCAAGGTACCGGTAATGTATAAGGGAATCAATCTTGACTGCGGATACCAACTCGACATCATGGTTGAAGAGACCGTCATTCTCGAACTGAAATCGATGGAACGAATTATCTCAATTCACGAGGCGCAAACTGCTGACCTATATGAAGCTGTTGAACAAACCGGTCGGATTCATTATCAATTTTAACGTGGCGGTCTTACGCTCTGGTATTGTCCGAAAAGTCCTCTGACCTGTTTTCTCCGTGTCTCCGTGCCTCCGTGGTGAATAAGAGGTCGTGCCTCCGTGGTAGGTTTTGATTTATGTCGAATGAAGTAAGAATCATCGAATGTCCGCGCGATGCCTGGCAGGGCCTGAAGGGCCAGATTCCCACGGCCCTCAAGGTCCAGTACCTGCGCGCGCTGATTGGCGCGGGCTTCAAACATATTGACGCCGTGTCATTTGTCTCGCCCAAGGCGATTCCGCAGATGGCGGATTCGGAAGCCGTCTTAAAAGAACTCGATCCACCGGACGACGTGGAGATCATCGGCATTGTGGTGAACCAGCAAGGCGCGGAGCGCGCCATTGCGACTGAAGCCGTTCAGACGCTCGGGTTTCCGTATTCCGTTTCACCGACGTTTCTGGAGCGCAATCAGCACCAGACACTCGAAGCCGCAGCCGATGAACTGGAGCAGATCAAGTTAAAAACCGACGCTGCCGGGCTGAACGTTGTCGCATATATTTCGATGGCTTTTGGAAATCCTTACGGCGACTTATGGAACGCTGAAGAGGTGATTGAAGCCGTCGGCATTCTGGCTGACATGAACATCACGCAGATTTCTCTGGCCGATACCGTAGGGCTTTCGACGCCGCAGCAAGTAAAAGAGCTGATTGCCGCTGTAACAGCCGCTTACGATTATCTTGAGATCGGCGCTCACCTGCACAGCACCAGAGCTGGCGCAGCAGAGAAGATCATTGGCGCATATGAAGCGGGCTGCCGGCGATTTGACTCTGCGATCGGTGGTCTGGGTGGATGTCCCTTTGCGCAGGATGAGATGATTGGCAATATTCCGACGGAAATTGCAATCCAGGCGCTCAAGAATCGCGGCGCTGAGGTTCCGCTCAAGAAGCCGCTCGATGCGGTGATACAAATGTCGGCGGACATTGCCAAAAAACACACGGTAGTGATGTGAGCCGCGAAGCGCGAACTGCATCATCGCGCATCGGCGACGTGGTCTGATATTTCCCGGTGTGTTGCTCCAGGGGAGGTTCCTTGATCAGGCGCGGAGTGGAAGGAGGCTGGAATGGAACGATCATTCTTGAACGGGGATAAGACTGCCCAGCCGTCATCGGCTTTACAAGCCATCCCGGAGAAAGAAAGGATGATTCATCATCCTTCTTCCAGCCTGGAACTTGAAAGCCCTGTTGAATTCCTGAAATCGTGGATCACCCCGGTCTCACATTTTTTTGTGCGTAATCATCTGGACGAGCCTTCCATTTCATCGGGCGCAGAATGGCGTTTGACTGTAACCGGCGAGGTAAAGCAACCAAGCGCACTGAATTTGTGTGATTTAACCGGAATGGAGCCGCACTCGATCACAGCAGTCCTGGAATGTGCCGGCAATGGCCGGGCCTTTTACCGGCCAGAAACGCCAGGAACGCAATGGCAGAGGGGCGCTCTAGGAAACGCTCATTTCAGCGGGGTACGTTTGCGCGACTTATTGCTGCGCGCAGGCCTGAAAGCAACCGCCAAGCATGTGATGTTCCAGGGCCTGGAGGAAGCCTCAAGCCAAACACCGGCATTTATCCGCAGCATTCCCATTGAAAAAGCGCTCGATGAGGATACGCTTGTGGCGATGCACATGAATCACGCTCCATTAACTAAGCATCACGGATTTCCCGCGCGGGCCATCGTCCCTGGATGGATCGGTGCCAGCTGGTGCAAATGGCTCACCGAAATCAGAGTCCTCGATAAAGAATTTGAAGGCGAGTTAATGAGGAATGCATATCGCATTCCGCGCCAGCCCATCCCGCCTGGGGCTTCGATCAGCCATGAGAATACGCGGGCCCTTACGGATCTAAACACGAAATCCATCATTGCAGGACCTGTCGATGGCGCAGTGATCCAAGCAGGCGCTATTCGCATATACGGGGCCGCTTGGACGAGTGATGCTGCAGAGATTACCGGTGTAAACGTTTCGACCGATGCGGGAATCACCTGGAACACTGCTGAGCTGGAAGGCGATCCTGTTCGCTATGCATGGCGCCTATGGAGTTATACCTGGAAATCCGCGGGGCCGGGCGATCATATCATCCTGTCACGGGCAACAGACAGCCGCGACGGCCTCCAGCCTGAAATAGCTGCCTGGAACCCGGGAGGCTATCTGTATAACGCCGTCGACCAGATAACAATCCATGTGCAAACGGCGGCTGGAGGAGCGCGCTAGATGGCCTACAACACAGTTCAGTACTCCGAAACCCGGGGCATCGCCACCATCGCGCTCAACCGCGCCGACAAGCGCAATGCCATCAGCTATGAGCTAATCGATGACTTGATTGCTGCGCTGCAGCAGGCTGCGGGCTCGCCAGCGCAAGTCGTGATCCTGACTGGAGCAGGAAAAGCATTTTGCTCCGGCATGGACCTGGACAACCTGAAGCAGCTCACCGGTCGCACGCACGAACAGAATGTTCAGGACTCTGAAATCATGGCGTCACTGTTTCGTACGCTTTATGATTCTCCCAAGCCGACGATTGCAGCCGTGAACGGGCCGGCCATCGCCGGCGGAACAGGACTAGCGACCTTGTGCGATTTCACGCTGGCGGTACCGGAAGCGAAATTCGGCTACACGGAAGTCCAGATTGGCTTTGTTCCGGCGATTGTATCGAGCTTTCTCATCGCCAACATTGGCGAAAAGCGAGCCCGCGACCTGCTGCTAACAGGCCGCATTTTTGACGCCGAAGAAGCTATGAGGCTCGGCCTGGTGAATGAGATCGTCGCGCCGGAGAAATTGATGGCCCGGGCGCAGGAACTTGCCGCGCAGTTGCTGGAGAACAGTCCCGCGTCGTTGCAGGCCACAAAGAAATTGCTTTCCAGCTATACTCGCGAGCAACTGGATCGCCAGGTAAAGCAGGCGATACAGAGCAACGCGGCAATCCGCCAGACCGCAGACTTCAAAGAAGGCATCACAGCATTTCTGGAGAAGCGCAAACCCACTTGGACAGGAAAATGATAGCCGGCGAGACAAAACTGCGCGTGCGCTACGCCGAAACCGACAAGATGGGCGTGGTCTACCACTCCAACTTCGTCGTATGGTTTGAGGTGGGGCGCGTGGAATTGTTGCGACAGCTCGGCTTCCAGTACAGTGCAATGGAAACCGAAGACGATTGCCACATTCCGGTGGTTGACCTGCGCGTCCGCTACAAAGTGCCGGCGCAGTATGATGATGAGATTGTGGTGCGCACGCAGATCAAGAACGTGCGCTCATCGCTACTGCACTTCAGTTATGAAGTTTTCCGCGAGGCCGATCGCACACTGCTGGCTACGGGCGAAACCATGCACATCATCGTGAACAAGAATCTGGAACGGACTGCGCTGCCGGAAAAATACATGCAGGCCTTCAACGGGCTTAAACGGAACCCATGAGTGCTCTTCAAATTAACGGGAACGATCTTTCACTCGACGACCTGCGTCAGGTGGTCTATGAACGCCGGCCGGTTGATCTGGCGGACGCTGCGCGCACAAAAGTTGTTGCCGCGCGCGAAGTCGTAGAGAAGCTGCTACGCGAAAACCGTGTGGCCTACGCCATCAATACCGGCGTGGGCAAACTGAGCGACGTGCATATTGAGCCCGCACAGAACCGGCAGCTCCAGGTGAACCTGATCCGTTCGCATTCCGCGGGCGTGGGCGAGCCGCTTAGCCAGGAAGAGACGCGCGCCATGATGCTTCTGCGCGCCAACTCGCTGGCCAAGGGATTTTCCGGCGTGCGTCCTGAAGTGATTGACCTGATCTGCGCCATGCTGAATAAAGGCGTACATCCGGTGGTGCCGTCACAGGGAAGCGTGGGCGCCAGCGGCGACCTGGCTCCGCTGGCGCACCTGGCGCTGGCGATGATCGGCGAGGGGCAGGTGTGGAACGAGAACGCGCGGACCAACAGCTCTGAAGCTTTGCAGCGCGCCAGTATTAAACCGCTGGTTCCAGAGGCCAAGGAAGCGATCTCTCTGATAAACGGTACGCAGGCCATGCTAGCCGTGGGAACGCTTTCACTGCTGGCGGCGGAAACTCTGGCCGAAACCGCCGATGTACTGGGCGCAATGTCATTGGACGCGCTGCACGGAACTGACGTGGCGTTTGATGTGCGCATCCACGATGCGCGTCCTCATGCGGGACAGAAGCAGGTTGCGGCCAACCTACGGCGACTGTTGGCAGGGAGCGAGATTCGCGAGTCCCATA
>DASXIL010000563.1:0-4797 GCA_036497985.1 Candidatus Angelobacter sp.
CGGACCGGCTGGCGGATCGCAACCGCACGACAACATGGTGCCGTTTCTGGCCATCAACTTCATTCTCTCGTTGTTTGGAGTATTTCCGTCGCAAACCTAGCAAACGCGCCGATTTTGAGGCAGCAAGGAGAAAAACATGTCTGAACCATTTCTGGGCGAAGTGAAAATCATCAGTTGGAATTTTCCTCCCAAAGGCTGGACCTTTTGCAACGGCCAGTTGTTGCCCATCAACCAGAACCAGGCTTTATTTTCCATTCTCGGCACCACCTACGGCGGCGACGGCCGCACGACCTTTGGCCTTCCTAACCTTCAGGGCCGCATGCCGGTGCATGTGGGCGACGGCATTGTCCTGGGCGAGCGAAGCGGCGAGACCGCGCATACCGTGAACATCTCCGAAATGCCCGCTCATAACCATGTGCCGGTAGGGTCCGGGAATGCTCCCAGCGCCGCATCTGCTGCGGGAAATTTATGGTCGACTTTCGCTACCAATTTCTTTAACTCGACTTTCGATTCGGCCATGAGCCCGCAGTGCATCACGGCCACGGGGGGCAGCCAGCCGCATGAGAATATGTCGCCCTACCTGGTGCTCAATTTCATCATCGCCTTGCAGGGGATCTTCCCCAGCCAGAACTAGAGGAGAGAGGAAACTATGTCAAATCCATTTGTTGCCGAAGTCAGGATTTTTACGGGGAACTTCGCTCCTAAAGGCTGGGCCCTGTGCGACGGCCAACTCTTGCCCATCAGCCAGAACACGGCGTTGTTCTCCCTGCTGGGCACCACCTACGGCGGTGACGGCAAGAGCAACTTTGCCCTCCCCAATCTTCAGGGCTCGGCGCCCATTCAGGCGGGCCAGGGGCCGGGTTTGAGCCTGCGCGACCTGGGCGAAGTCGGCGGCGAGCAGACCGTTACGCTGCTGCAGACGGAAATGCCCGCCCATAGCCACAGCGCTCAAGGCACAATCGATCTCACTACCCCTAACGCCAGTCCGACGAACAACGTCTGGGCCAGCGGACAGAAAGGGTTCGGAAACGTCTATACGCCTTCCGTCGCCGGGCAAAACAAGCCGATGAGCCCGTTCGGCACCTCGATTGCCGGCGGCAACCTGCCCCACAACAACATGATGCCCTATCTGTGTCTCACTTTCATCATCGCGCTACAGGGGGTCTTCCCGGCGCGAAGCTAGATAGTGCCGTGTACCGAATCTAAATGGGGCTTGGGAGAGCGGTACTCCCAAGCCTTTTTTATCTCAGGCTATGACCAATCGCGTATGCTGTCAGATAAACAAAGACGCATGACTGACCATACCGTGATCACGTCCGGCGACGGACCTGTTGTGCTCGAAAAGAACGTTCCCCTGTCATCCTCCATGATCTGGCGGCTGCAACGTGATTTCTACGCGCAGCGCGGGTTAAAGGCCTGGAATGAAGATCTGGTTCCCAGTTACATCACCAACAATCCATTTATCGCCGAAATTTATGTAGAGATCGCCGCCGGATTCATTTCGGACTGCATGAATCTGCCGCACAAGGGCTCGCGGCCGCTCTCGCCGGAAAATCCGCTGCGCATTCTGGAACTCGGCGCAGGTACCGGTAAATTCTCATATCTTTTTCTGCGCAAGCTGACTGCTGTATTGAAGAACAACAACGTACCGTTGCACCTGGTGCGCTATTGCATGACGGATACCGCCGAGAGCCTGATCACAGAGTGGCGTGAGAATGCTTACCTGCAGGAATTCGTCAACTCCGGCATTTTGGGATTTGAGGTCTTTCAGGCGGGGCAAAAGTACCGGCAAGAAGCTAGAGGGCCGCTCGTTGTCATTGCCAATTACGTTTTCGATAGTCTCCCCCAGGACGCATTCGCCATCGAGAACGGCGCAATCCATGAAATCCTGGTAACAACGTCAGCGGCAGGCGGCGAGGTTCATTCTCTAAAAGACTTGCGATTTTCCTTCCAGAACTCTGCCATCGCGCCTCAGCGTTACGCAGATGATTTGTGGAACGGCATTCTGGAGCAGTACCGCACCCGGCTTTCAGCTGTAACCGTGCTTCTCCCCGCGAGCGCGCTCCAGACACTGCAGCAACTCGGTGATTCCAGTGACGGAAGAATGCTGGTTCTGGCGGCCGACAAAGGAATCGCTCATGAAGGCGACTTGGCATTGTCTCCCCGCGTCCCCTCGTTGGAGTTTCACGCCGCCGGACGATGTTTCTCCCAGCAAGTGAACTTTGACGCGATCGGCAAATACTTCCGCGGCAGGGGCGGCGAGGCGCTTGTGCCGCCCAAGCACTTTACCAGCTTGAATCTCTGCGCATTCATCCAGCGCAATCCGGGCGACGACTTCCCTGCCACTCGCAAAGCGTACGAACAGGCGATATCTGCGTTCGGCCCGGACGATCTTTTCGCCGTTATGAGCTGGTTGAATGCTCACCTTGAAGAAATCTCGCTGCCTCAGGCACTGGCGTTGCTGCGCCTCACGCGCTGGGACACAGTGGCTCTCACGCGCATGTTTCCGGTCATCGCGCGGCACGCAAGAAATGCCCACGCCGAGCGCATTGATTTACGCGATGCCGTCCTGAGCACGTGGGAGAACCATTATCCGCTCAACAAAGATGAAAACGTTCTGGCCTTTTATTGTGGCGTTATCCTTCTGGAACTCCGGTTCTTCCAGGACGCCTACTCGATGTTCAGGAAATCACAGCAGCTTTTCGGGCCTTCTGCCACCACAAGTTACAATCTCGGCCTGTGCTGTCTTGGCTTAGGCAGATCCCGCGAGGCGCTGGAATTGATGCGCGAAGCGTGTCAACTCGATCCCAGCTTTGAACCTGCCAGAGAGAGCAGGTTCAAACTGGAGGATCAAGTCAGAACAGGCGAGGTGGAGCTCTTATGAATATTTTATTCGGGGCTTTGTCCGCGGTGTTTTACTTACAATCATGAACCCACAATTGCGGCCTTCCCTGCCAGAAGACCGGGATTTTCTCTTCCGGCTGTACGCCAGCACTCGAGAGCATGAGCTCAGCGCTTTGGGCTGGGCTGCAGCTCAGCAGGAAGCGTTTTTGCGCATGCAGTTCAATGCACAACAACAATGGTACGCAGCTACTTACTCGACAGCCGAGAGCCAAATCATTGAACAAGCCGATAGGCCGATTGGCCGCATCATCGTGCAGCATGAACGCGATATATGGCGACTGGTCGATATTTCCCTTCTGCCCGAACACCGTGGACATGGAATCGGCGGCGAGCTGATTCGCGCGCTGATCAAGGAATGCGGAGCGTCCGGCGCAGTGCTGCAGTTGCAGGTCCTCAATACGAATCCGGCCCAGCGGCTGTACACGCGGCTTGGGTTCATCAAGACCGGTGAAGACCAGCTCTACACGCAGATGGAGCTGCGGCCAGAAAAGATGTGATCTACCAACAGAAAAGAAGCCGGCCGGGAAACAACAAAGCCGCAAACGCGAAAGTTGCGGCCCTTTACTGAAAGATGTAATCGGCAACTTTATTTAATCGCGGCTGCTCCGGCCACAGCGCACTGGCCGTCCTGGTCACTGTTGGCTCCTGAAACGCCGATCGCGCCGATGATCTTTCCGTCCAGAAGAATCGGCACTCCGCCTTCCACGGGGACCGCGCCTTCCAGCGCCATCACGCGCATGCCGGCGCCGCCGCCGGCCAGCGCATCCTGAAACGCCTTGGTGGGACGTTTATACAAAGCCGCCGAACGCGCTTTGTTAATGGAAACGTTTGCGCTGCCAATCTGCGTGTTGTCGGTCTTCTCGTAATAGACAAGTGTGCCGTTGGGATCGACAATGGCAACAGCCATTACCCAGTGATTTTTCACGGCTTCCGCCAGCGCGGCGGCTGCGGCTTTCTTGGCGTTTTCCACCGTGATGGGCGGTCCGTAAGGATTAGGCAACATCTGGGCCTCCATTCCCAACGCGCAAACAGCCAGCGCCAGGACTAACAAGATTTTCATCGTGCGTGATGACATGGTACATTGCTCCTCTTTTTATCGCATGCGTGCGAGGTTTCATCAACAGGTGCATAGGGAAAGAGACTCCAGAAAAAACGTGATCGCTGCTTGTGGCTGGTGCTTATCGTCTGTTATCGCTTCAGACTGCGTGAGCAACGGAGTCTAAAGTCTGGGGAAAGCCTGTGTCAAGAAGCGTCACCCACACGTTAGAATGCTTGGTTACGCTCAACCACAACTATGGAACCAATCTCGCACTTCTTTTATTCTGACCGGCTCAAACTCCAGTTCTGGGATTACGGCCAGGACGGCAAGCCGGCGCTGGTGCTCGTCCACGGCGGCCTGGACCATGCGCGCAACTGGGACTGGGTGGCGCGCTCTCTGCGTGAGCATTACCACGTTTATGCGCTTGACCTGCGCGGACACGGCAACAGCGCGTGGGCGCCCGGCGCCATGTACAGCGTGGCGGAGCACGTGCTCGATCTCTCCGCGCTGCTCGATATCATTGACGAGTTCCCTATCCGCCTTGTCGGGCATTCGCTCGGCGGCATCATCGTGCTGCATTACGCCGGCATTTATCCCGCGAAAGTGACAAAAGCCGTTTCCATTGAAGGCATCGGATTCCCGCCCAGCCATCGCGTACATGGCCCAGCTTCCAACCGTTTGCGCTATTGGCTTGAAGCGCGGCGCGACATCGAGAAACGCAAACGCAAACCTTATCCCACTTTGGACGCCGCCATGGCCCGCATGAAAGAAGCCAACCCGCACCTGAGTGACGAAGTCGCGCGCCACCTTACGCTGCACGGCACCAACTGGGATTCTGAAGGCTGCCTTACCTG
>DASXIL010000564.1:0-4801 GCA_036497985.1 Candidatus Angelobacter sp.
AAAAAAGGAAAAATCAAGCAGGATGAAGACCCCAGCGGAATGACCAAGCTCGATCTGGCGGCGTAAGGAGCGATTGGCAACTGGCAATTAGCAACTAGCTTTTGTCTGAAACCTCGAAGCGAGAGGCCCCTATATCCACCAATCAGATTAGGTACAGCAAGAATCCCGAAAGAACTCGTGCGAATAGTGGTTCCTCACTTCGTTCGGGATTTCAGGTTGGCCAATTGCTATTTGCCAATTGCTAGCTGCTATCTTGCCGACTTGAACAATGAAAACACCGCGCCCTGTGGATCGGCCACGATGGACCATGTGCCCACATTTTCCATCTTGCGCGCCGGCATCAGAATTTTTCCTTCCAGTTGTGCGGCTTTAGCTGTGGCGGCTTCAACATCGGCCACCTGGAAGTAAACCAGCCAGTGCGGCGGGGTGTTGGGATTGCGGTGCTTGGCCGGAGGGATTCCACCAATAAAATGTTCGCCATTCTTGATGTGTATATAGCCGGAAGGATCTTTTTCGTCCTTCATTAACTGCCAGCCAAAAAGTTCGCCGTAAAACTTTCCCGCGCGCTCCGGATTTGCGGTGCTGAGATCAGCCCAGCAGAATGTGTTGTCCCCGGTGATTGCGGTGCCGTTATGGCTTTTTGGCTGCCATAGAGAAAAGACTGCGCCTGTGGGGTCCTGGAGAACGGCCATGCGGCCCACGTCCATTACGTCGAATGCCGGAGCGTGTACGGTGCCGCCGGCCTGGGCGGCTTTCGCGACTGACTTATCGGCATTTTCAACGGCAATATAAAGCATCCAGTTCGGAGGCACGCCTTGCGCGCGCTGTTCCTTGCGCATGGTGTAGGCAGCTCCGGTATTGCGGCCGGAAAGCTTGAACATCGAGTAAAAATCGTCCGGCCCCATGGGACTGTCATCCACGGTCCAACCGAAGAGGGATGTATAGAACTTCTTGGCTGCATTCTGGTCCGTAGTGGCCAGTTCAACCCAGCAAAACGAACCGGCAGGGTGCTTATCGATATTTGCCATAGTCCAAAAGTATACGCCGCGAATATAAAATGCGCGTTTTCGGTGACAGTGCTTACCTATGAATGATCCACTCTGGCAAATAGCACGTCCCACTCCTGATGTTTTTGCGAAGGGACAGACCGGCTGCCTGGAAAGGGTTCCTCCAGCAATTCCACGCTCGACATGCTTAGAACGGCAAACTTACGCCAGTCCGGCAGAGGACTGCTGCCGCTTTCACCCGCAGTCTGATATGTAAAGAGGTATACGGTCCCTTTCTGAATGCCATAATCTTGCGGCTCCGCGATTCGCTCTTTATCGTGATACGTAAAGCGCAGCAAGCGTCTCTCATGAATGGCCGTCAGGATAAGTTTATGAACAGCAGGATCGACGTTGGCAGGCGCTGGGTGCCGTATTACGTGAACTGAGCCCCTCATTCGATAATCATAAAGCTAATTTCAGGGCGTGAGGACGGAGAACCGCGCCTGTCCTGAATTTATAAATTTAGTAGTTCATAATAGTAAGCATGAAGCGCTCCGGGGTTGCCGACCTTCCCTTGCATGGGGGACGTGTGCCTCCGTGGCTTGCCGAGCGCATGACGATGCTGGGCACCGCGATTTCAGAGAGCGTGCTCTACCACTACGGCGCGCCTGAGCTGCTTTCCCGGCTGAGCGACCCTTTCTGGTTCCAGGCCCTGGGCTGCGTAATGGGAATGGATTGGCACTCATCAGGAATCACAACATCAGTCATGGGTGCCCTGAAGCGCGGAATAAATCCGCGTGCGCATGAGTTGGGCATTTACGTTTGCGGCGGGCGCGGAAAACATTCACGCAAGACTCCAGATGAGCTTCGCGCTGTGGCCGATCGCGAAAGCCTGAACGGCGACGAACTGGCTCGCACCAGCCGCCTTACGGCAAAGATCGATAACAATGCTATTGCCGATGGCTTCCAGCTATACCTGCACAGCTTTGTAGTGAGCAAAGCAGGAGAGTGGACAGTCGTTCAGCAGGGAATGAACGACGCGACTGGTCTCGCCCGCCGCTACCATTGGCACTCAGCAACTGTGCATGATTTTACTTCTGAGCCACATACGGCAATCGTCGGAGAAAGCGTTTACGCGGGCGCAATCATGAATTTGGTGGATAGCCGCGCCAAGGCCGCACAGGTTGCGTTGCTGGAGATCACGCGCGAGAATCCCGAACGCACCCTGCGTGAAGTTCCACGGCTTACCATGCCTGCACATCACGATGTCCGCGAAAAAGATATTGACGTGAAGCGGCTGGGGGCGGTGCTGGCAGTGGCCTATGAGAAGCAGCTGCGTGGCTTTGCCAATCTGCTGTTGCTGGAAAATCTTGGCCCACGCACATTGCAATCTCTGGCGCTGATTGCCGAGGTGGTACATGGAACGCCGACGCGATTTTCTGATCCGGCGCGCTTCTCATTTGCCCACGGCGGAAAAGATGGCCATCCTTTCCCTGTTCCTCTAAAGACCTATGACGAGGCGCTCTCAGTGTTGCGGCGGGCGCTTCAGCAGGCCAAAGTCGGGCATACGGAAAAATTGAGCGGCTTCAGCCGGCTTGACCGCTTTACCCGGATGGTGGAAAAACAGAGTCAACCGCAAGTCGCGTTTGAGGCAGCTCTGGCGCATGAACGCAAGATTTCTCCGTCACTCGACGGAAGGACCGCCTTTGATGATCGAAAGCCGCAGAAGAAGGCAGGAAACGCAGGGCAAATGAATCTCTTTTAGGACGTTCAAATTGAGTTTCACACCCTGTATTCGCGCAGCGACGACAAACTCATCTCAAAAACTGGCGTATGTTGCCAGAATCGTTTGTCGCGGCTTCCTGGTAGAGCGCCAGCCTTCTTTTTAGTCCAAGGCACGCGCCATCAAATATTACCGCCTTCGAGTATGGTCTGCTCATAACGCACAATCTCCTGGATCTTCCGGCTCCAGCGAACATCTGCGCCTGCAGGTGGGACGGTGCTCACCATCAACCGTGAGGGATCGGTCGAGTCCGGGAAAGTGCCTGTCCAAACCTGCGGATTCAGCCAGACAGCGTGTTGCAGAACCACTTGCAGGTTGAGTAGAGCGTGTCGCGCAAGTTCATGCGGATACCATTCATTGAGGACGTAGAACGATGTTCTGAATCCTCGCCCCACGTGCACGTACTCCAGGAAAGGAGGTATGTCGGGAGGCAAAGAAGGCACATAGTCCCAGTAGTTATAGACACGGACTGTTTTTCTCACTGGGTCCCGCTGGGCCGACTGAGAATCGTACGCGGTTCGCCAGTTCGTAAGGCCAACCATGGGGCTGGCAAAATTCATGTTCGCCGCCCAAACGTCCGGAGTACTGACTGCCACATCCAGGGTGAAAAGCTGCGAAAGGGACGCACCCAGGCTATGGCCAGTGATATATATCTTCTTCGGTGAGGGGATGCTGTTCAGGAGCGTGAACACCTGCTTCCGCATGGATTGCGTCATGGTGCCGCCCATATCGTTATACACACTGTAAAATCCTGACGCGACAGAAGGCGTGGGCGAAACCTGGCCCCGATAGGGGGAAAATGACGCGGTGTCGGCAAACAGGTCCTCGTAGACATCAAGGTCGGTGTCCGTGCCGCGAAAAGCAAAAATGTACGTCCGGGGACCGGGCAAAGTAGATCTAAAGAGCAAGCCGAAGCGCTCCTCGTAACCAAATCCATCCACGATCTCATCCCATCCCGTCCAGCGGGCCACCGCTTGATAATTTGTCGGTGACTTGAAAGGCTGCCTTTGGTAATCGTAATAAGCAGCCAGCGAGGCTTCTGCGAGTGACAGCGTCAACTGAGGATCGATCGCATCCTGTGCCGGGGCGGCAAGCTGCACCGATGGAAATTTCATTGTCCCCTCCTTGCAACCACAGAAAACCAAGTTAAACACAACGGCAGTCGATAGATCAATGAGCGTCTAAGTTTGTATGACTTGTGGGTGCGGCTCTTCGACGCGATGGGGATTCGCTCGCAACGCTTCAGCCCTCCATGTTCCACTGGCAAACTGTTGTGTACACTCTTTGAACCATGAAACTAAGAATCCTTTTACTATTTCTCCTCGCCATCCCGTGCACTTCCGCTTTTGCCCAGTGTTGCCCGGAAAAGCCCGCCGCAGAAAAACGTCAGTTGCTCTGGCAGAAACTTCAGGAAGAACTGTCAGCCGTCGACAAAGACCTGAACGGCGTGATGGGCCTGGCGGTAAAAGACCTGACCTCAGGTGAGACATACTTTATTCACGGCGATGAGATCATGCCGCAGGCCAGTTCCATCAAGATTGCAGTGCTGGCGGACCTCTATCTTCAGGCGCAACAGGGCAAGCTCAAGCTGACTGAGGAGTACGTGGTGCGCAAAGAAGATCTCGTCAGCGGCAGTGACATCATGCTGGGCCTGACGCCGGGAGTAACGCGCCTGACGCTGCGTGACCTGGCCACGATGATGGTGGCCGTGAGTGACAACAGCGCGACGAACGTTCTAATCGGGCGCGCCGGCATGGAGAACGTCAACACGATGCTGGACAGCCTTGGCTTGCACGCAACCCGGTTGCGCCGGCAAATGATGGACCTGAAAGCCGCCGGTGAAGGCCGCGAAAACGTTTCCACGCCACGCGAGATGATGACGCTGCTGGAAACCGTTTACCGCGGCAAGCTGCTCAATAAAGAGATGACCGCCGATTTCATCAAAGTCCTGAGCACGCATAAAGAGAGTTCGCTGCTGCAGGCCCTGCGGATGATGCCGTGGCAGCCAGCAAACCCGGTGAACTGGAGGCGG
>DASXIL010000565.1:0-3762 GCA_036497985.1 Candidatus Angelobacter sp.
AAGGCTAACGAGACGGTGGAAACTTCCTACCCAGAGCCTCCCGAGTTCATAGCGCAAGGAGACCGGGTTCTGGTCGTCGGCTTCGCTACGGGGAGAATCAAAGCCACGAATAGGACGTTCGAGGACCATTGGGTCTTCGCCATTACCGTTCGAAATGGCAAACTGACGAACATCCGGGAATATATCGACACGCAAGCACTGGCGCGGGCTGCTTGAGGCGCTTGCCAAGGTTGCGATCGAATGTGGTGGCTCTCGCAGCAGAGAGGCAGCTGTCCGGTAGGCGTCCAAGTCGGCGACTGCACGCCGTCGCCACAACACTGAGCACGTTCAACTTGAAGATTGGTGAAGAGAGGTTCTATGAGCTACGCAATTTTAGGTGCAGGCAAAGTCGGACAGGCACTCGCCGCAGCGTGAAAATGAAACACGCTCCACAGTGAGGGCGCTCAAGCCTCGACAAGGCGTACTCTGCTATGCGGACTTAGGGAAAGTTCAATCCAGCCCCCACTGACATTTCGTAAGGGTATGTCAGTCGACGTATCATGGAAGAAACGAGTTTTCCAGTTCTGCCAGTCGTTTTTCAGCGGAAACGATTCCGGCTTTCTTGCCGTCATTGGGCAGCTTCGTAACATTCTTTGATCTTGGGAAAAAATAAGCCTCTGCCTGTTGAACACTGGCAAAACTTCGCGCTGTCCGCGTCCTTTGGGCCATCGCAACTTTTCGAGCACTTGGTTTGCTCGTAACGGTGCCTTTCTTTGACTTGTTTGCAGTCTTCATAATTTTCCCTTGGTATCCATATAGTAATTGGAGAAGAATTGTGGATTCAGCTCTTTTTTGAAGTAGTGTTTGCGTTTAATCCAGATGAAACCATCTGCACGCGAAATGACGGCCACATCGATCGGTCCTCCGACGGTTTCTGCATCCCGGGTTACATGCCGCTTAAAAGACGTCAGATTCACAAGCGATTCCGCCATCGCCGCAAGTTCCTCTTTGGGCAGTGCGTTGACAATTTCCACTATCGGATCGGAATGTCGCACTCGCGAGTAGCTCCCTAAATCACTAACCAGCGCGTTTACCAGATTTTTACCGCCCTTAACAAACTGTTTAGTTAGGCTTTGAATCTCGCGATCTGAGAGACGCCCTTTGAGTACCCTGGCGATTATATCGGGATAGCCTTTAAGGAGTACCGAATTGACAAAGTTGACAATGAACTCACGAAAATCGCCGTCAATTCCATCCATGAACTGACCAACCATCTCGGTTTGGGCAAAGGCATGAATGATCGAATTGTCGTCAAAAGTTACATTTGCTCGTCTCCCGACGTCTTCCCGTGCACGCAATTTTCCCAGAAAGACCGAGTCCAATTCATAACATCTCATCGCGGGAAAGAGCTCACCTTTTCCGAATCCCGCCACTACAACCCCTGTGGAACCACCGAAATAGACTTCTTTTGTTGCAACGAGCGCAGCGGTTGATTCGATGCGAGACACATAAGCACCAGTAGCCAGACTTTGTAATTCATTCTTAATTGCTTGCCGAATCACATCGCGGTAGGTACGTAAAACGGAAGAAGGCTTAACACGCGAAAACATGCCAAGAGTCTTATGATTCCGAAGATGTATGATTTCTGCCTCCACTATATCTTGAAAGATGCTCTTGGCTTTGCGCGGAGAGACGGAGGCTCCCTTTTTGATTTCTTCGCGCAGCGTTTCCTTCCAGCGGTGTTTTAGGGTGCCAAGCCACTTTGCCACTAGAAGGTAAAAATGAACCTTTTGACGCTCAGGAGGGAACAGATGAGAGTTCCGGCCGAGGAACTTCAAAAAATCTGCACCGTAGTCTCCCAGTCTTTGAAATTCTTTCTGGCCAAGGTTCGATCGGTAAGCTTTGATGAGAGTCTCCCAAGGGAATCCCATAAACTCTGCGTTACCGTAAATCATTACCCCGACTGGATGATATTTTGAGAGCGCAAACAGCTTATTGGTGTTGTAGATTTTTGGCGGTGCATCCTCAGACTGAAGAGTCACAGCGCTGTCCGCCGCCAGAGCGACAGCACTCCTGTTCAAAATGGCAATTTCGGCGGTCACTATCGGCAGTTACTATACATGATGACAGGAAGTAACCGGCAATTTTTATCGGTCTCAACGAAATAAAACTATAAACCGTAAATTTATCAAAGTCTCAAGCAGGCGCACTTATCGTGTCAGGGTAATCTTTTTTCTCTAGCTCCTCACCATCGCCCCATCAGTCCATTGATCTCCTCATATGGCACTGCGCCTTCCGTGAGCGCGTTGAATGTTCCAGAAATTTTGGCTTCGTCGGCGATGCGGCGCAGAAGGCCCATGGCTGCGCGATGCGGGCCGGAGCCATAGCTCACGCGCTTGACTCCAAGCTTTGCGAGTTCGGGAATCGACGGGACGCCTGGGCCGGCCAGGATATTGATCGCGGGGTCCCCATGTTCGATAGAAGGACGATCGGCAGGCACGCGATCAGGCGCAGGATTGGCGCGCAGATAATCAATGACAGTGCGGATGTGATCCGGGTTGCGAAGGCCGGGAATGAAGATGCAGTCGGCACCGGCCTGTAGATAAGCCTTGCCGCGCTCAAGAGTGCTGCGCATAGCTTCTGCGGGATCGACGCCGGCTTGCCAATAGGCGTCTGTGCGGGCGTTGATGACGAGATGAATTCCCGCAGCCTGGGCGGCTCGTCGAGCGGCCTGGATGCGCGCGATTTGTTCCGGCAAGGGAAACAGCGGGCTGCCGTGGCGGATTGGGTCGGCAGGTTGAAGATCGGCAGGCGTGGGGTCATCAGTCTTTGGGTCAGCGTTTTTGGGTTCGTCATCTTTAAGATCATCATCTTTGAGATCGGTGTGGGCGGGCATTACGTCTTCAAGGTTCACGCCCACGGCGCCTGCCTGGATGATCTGCGTGATAGAAGTTTCCAGGGCTGTAACGTTGGAGGCAAAGCCGGACTCAATATCGGCAGTGACGGGCACTTTGACGGCGCGGCAGACACTGGCGACAGCATCAAGCATCTGCGTCCAAGGAAGGTACTGCCCGTCTGGGAAGCCGAGAGCGTTGGCCACGGCGGCGCTGCTGGTGGCAACGGCAGGCAATCCGCAATGCTCAACCATGGCGGCGCTGGCTGCGTCCCAGGCGTTGATGAGAACCAGCGGTTGCGAGGCGTGATGCAGCTCAAGCAAGCGGGCGGCTTTTTGTGCGGGCGTAAGTGCGATGTGAGAAGCGGGCGTGCGAGTGTCGGAAGTCATGACGAAAGAATGATAGCGGAATAAGCAGTTCCAGTGTTGCTGTGTCCCGATGCCGGCCCGCTGTTTTCAGGCTTCGTCCGGCAGAACCTTGATGTGGTGTTTCGGCGCAAAGGCTGAGCTTAGGAAAACCATGATGATAGATCGGGCCAAAGTGCAGACGAGGTATTGTGAGGACTCCCTGTTGCAGTATGGATAGAAGAAAATCCTCGGGTCCTTCCACGCGCCCTCACTCCTGCGTCGCTCGGACTTGGTCAGGATGACAGAGATAAACATTTTGCTTGAATATAAATTCATGGTGTTGTGAAGCTATTTCTGAGACGCGCCGAAAAGGAGTTTGATCGGGAAGAAAGGATTTTGATCCGGAAGAACGATCGGAAGAAACGATCCGCTGGAATACCATCACCACGTAGATAACGCCTTTGATTCGCCAAAGGTCGAGATCGGGAAACCAGCTATAATGGATAAGTAGAATGAATACGCTGGGAAACAGGAGCCGGGCG
>DASXIL010000566.1:0-6154 GCA_036497985.1 Candidatus Angelobacter sp.
TATCTCCGCCTTATCCAGAGCCGCGTCTGGTGTACCAGAACGCGGAGCCGCGCAAGGTCAACAATCTTACACTGATCGACGGCAAGACGTTTCTCTCCACCACCGTTTCCGGAGACATCATGCCGCCGGGCGCTCCCGATGTGGGCTTTTTCCACGACGATACCCGTTTTCTCAGCCGCTTGGAGCTTCGCGTTGACGGATATCGCACCGTGGTGCTCTCTTCCAGCACGGAGCAGACCTTTGCCTCGCAAATTGAGCTCACCACCGGCAAGAGCACCATGCGCGAGACTTATGAGATTCCTGAGAACACGGTCCATATTCGCCGCGAGCAACTGCTTTCCTCTGAAACGCTGTTTGATAATTTTTCCTTCGAGAATTTCAACTTCCATGAGCTTGAGCTCAATATTGAGCTGGCGTATGAAGCCGATTTCATGGACGTATTCCAGGTGCGTGGCGTGGCACGGGAAAAACTTGGCCAGTATTACCTGCCGGTAGTGCGGCATGATTCCATTGTGTTTCACTATTGCGGCCGCGATGGCGTGTCCCGCGAAACCATCATTCATCTTTCCCCGGAGCCGGACATGGTAGATGGCACCACAGCACGGTGGAAGCTGCGGTTGCCGCCCTTCAAGCGCTTCCAGTTGCACACCACGATAGTCCCCCATGTGGAAGGCAAGCGATCTCGCTCGGTGCATCCTGATTTTGCCCAGCAGTTGCGGCTGCGTCGGGAGGCGATTGCGGAATGGGCGTCGCATTCAACGAGCTTCAGCGCCAGCAACAGCATTTTTAGTGAGATGGTGGAGACCTGCAAAGCCGATTTTCACGCGTTGCAGATTCCTGAGGCCAGGGAGCGTGTGATCGCCGCCGGCATTCCCTGGTTCGCCACCATGTTCGGCCGCGACTCCATCATTGCCGCATACCAGTCATTGATGTTGAATCCGCGGCTGGCCACTGAAACTTTGCGCGTGCTTGCCTCACATCAGGGCCAGGAGAAAAATGATTGGCGCGACGAAGAGCCGGGCAAGATCCTGCACGAGTATCGTGAAGGAGAAATGACCCGCGCCGGCGAGATGCCGTTTGGTCCTTATTATGGATCTGTGGACGCAACGCCGCTCTGGCTCATTCTGCTTAGCGAAACCTTCAATTGGACCGCCGATGAACAGCTGGTAAAAGACCTGCTCCCGAATGCTTATCGTGCGCTGGAATGGATTGACTCTTACGGCGATCTTGATGGCGACGGTTTTGTCGAATATCAGCGCCGCTCGCCCAAGGGACTGGCGAACCAGGGCTGGAAAGATTCCTGGGACGCCATCATGCATCACGATGGCGAAGTTGCCAAGACTCCAATCGCGTTGTGTGAAGTGCAGGGTTATGTCTATGAGGCCAAATACAGGATGGCCTCTCTCATGCGCTCTTTCGGTGACATCAAGACCGCGGACAAGCTCAAAAAGGAATCCGCGGAAATGGCCAGGCGTTTTGAAAAAGCCTTCTGGATGCCCAAGCTCGGTTTTTATGCTATGGCGCTGGACCGTGATAAGCGGCAGACCCAGGTTGTTTCTTCGAATCCCGGCCATCTGCTCTTCACTCGCATGCTGCCGCAGGACCGCGCCAAGGCAGTAACACAGCGTTTTATGCGCGACGACATGTTTTCCGGCTGGGGCTGGCGCACCATGTCACGCGACGAACGCGTTTTCAATCCGCTGAGCTACCATCGCGGGTCGGTATGGCCGCATGACAATTCGCTCATCGCTCATGGCATGGCTCTCTATGAATTTCGCGAGCCGGCCAACCAGCTGTTCACCGCGCTCTTCCATGCTGCGCTCAATTTCCGTGATTACCGCCTGCCGGAGCTCTTCTGCGGTATTGAACGGCGTGAACATGATGAACCGGTGCAATATCCGGTTTCTTGTTCGCCGCAGGCGTGGGCTTCGGGCTCGGTATTTCTCATCCTGATGTCGGTGCTCGGTATCCGTCCCAGCGCCCAAAGGCGAGAGTTAAATATTGTGAACCCCGCGCTGCCGGACTTCCTTGAGCACTTGTCTATCCGCAACATGCGCGTGGGCGGCAGCCGCGTTGGGCTCGATTTCACTCGTCGCGGCGAGCGGACCTTCTGCAATGTCGTCGATATCGAAGGCGACAAGCTGCTGGTGAACGTGGCGTTTAAGAAGCGGTGATTGAGACCGATGCCGCACTCGTGATTTCTGGTAATTGGGTAATTGAAAATCCAATACTCGTGCGGTTGGAGACCGCGCTGATTGATGCATGGAAGGTTGGCCCTTCAATTACCAAATTACGAAATTACCAAATCACCAAATTGGCTTCGGCTTGCGTGCCGCGTGCGCAACATTTAGATTGTTTCAACATAGAAATTATTTGGAGGGAACTGAATGGCAATCAATATTCTGATCAAAAAAACCGGCCCTTACGTTGTCAGCGGAGACCTGAGTCAATTGGAAATCGCTGACGCTGATGGCAAAAAAGTAGACATCAGCGGGAAGCAGGCGATCGCGCTGTGCCGCTGCGGCGCATCCACAAATAAGCCATTCTGCGATGGCACCCACTCCAAAATTGGCTTCCTTGCCGCTGAAACTGCCGTAAAAAACGAAGGATAGATCGCTCATAATTGGTTAAGGGGCAGCGGCACGAGTGCGCAGTTCGCTCTTCGGTTTCAGCTACTTACGCGCGTCGTTCTTTTGTGGATTACCAAAGCCCCGACACGTCCCGCATCTCGGGAAAACCGGCAAATCCCAGTAAGCTTTGTTTCCATGCTGATGGTTTTGGTCGCGCGCGTGCCGTTTACTACCTTGCTGGAATACATTCCCGTGGCGGCCACCATTGTTACCACCATATTGAGCGTGGTGCTGGCGCGTGCCACGCTGCGCTATGCCAAAGCAGCCGATCGCGGACTGGAACTTTCACGCGAGCAGTTTGAGCGCGAATGGGCGCCGGAATTGCATGTGCGGCTGGAACGCGCATCCACCGCCGACGCCAAGATTGTGCTCACCAACCTGGCACGTGCTGCCGTGCTGCTTCAGTTGGTACAGTTGCGCACCATGACACATGCCATGCCGTTTGAACGCCAGTACCTCAACGATCCGCTGGTGGGTGGCAACACCTGGACGCAGCACATCGGTGAACGCATCCTGGCTATTACCGGAAACGATTTTGAGGGCACAATTGCGGCTTCCGTCAGCTTTTATTCCGCCGGACGTCTTTATAAGAGCGATTGGTTCCGTTTTGATGTTGAGATTCAGCGTGGACGATTTGAAAAGATCGAGCCTGTTACCCTACCCGCACGTCGCGTCCGCGTGCTCGCCACCCGCCAGGCAGATAAGTTCCGTCGGCACATGGTGAAAGATGTTGTGCATGAGACGGTAGGCAGCAAGCAGGCAGATGTTGATTAAGACTCAGTATGCCACAACGTACCGCTCCCATAAATACGGCATCCAGGTTCAGACGACAATTCCTCTGCTAAGGTTCGCTTGAAGTCGTGGCCGATAGTAGCAAATTCTCTCATACCATTGTATTTTTACTTACCAATCAATTAGAAAGCCCTGCTGCGCGCGCCATCCTATTGGTGATGAAAGCATAAAGTTTTTATATTACTGTAACGAATTCGCATTTCTCATCACTAGAATACCAGCGGCCTTTTTCACGATACTGAGCGGTGCACGTCTGTTTAAGTGAAGGGTTCCAGAAATACCTTCCGTTTATATCCTTAACCACCGAAAAGTATCAGCAGCAAATAATTTTCAACTCTCAACGTGCCAAACGTGCGGCGAAGTGCCACAAAAGGAGATTCCCAATGACCTCAAATCCGGGCCTGGCTAGAGTGAATGAGCATTCTTTGCCTTATCGCGTGCTAGTAGATGAAATTCGCGAGCGCCGACCAGAAGTTCTTGAGGGCAAAAATGTGGACACGTTGCTTGCGGCGGTGGACGAGGCGCATAGAAAGATCGAGGAGTTTCAAGGCAAGGAAGACCCAGACATGGGGGAGTACAGGGCATTGCAGATGGGATGCGCCCAGGCAGAAAAGCCGCTTAAAGACATTCTGCACGAAGCAAAGTTGAGCGCTTTGTGTTTTTCAGGTGGTGGAATTAGAAGCGCCAGTTTTGGACTGGGTGTCCTAACCGGATTAGCACAGCTTTCCGTTGGCAGCCTGACCCCAGGGAAACCAAAGAGAGGCATTCTTGAGGATATTGATTACGTTTCCACCGTTTCCGGCGGAGGTTACATTGGAAGCTGGCTGACAGGGTGGATTCGTGAACATCCCGAGGGGTTCAAAGGGATTCTGCGCGACTTGGCGGCATTTCGGCTCACCAGCGCCGATCCGGAAGCCGGGCCTGTTCGACACCTGCGTGACTACACCAGCTATCTGGCGCCAAGCGGCGGCATGCTTTCCCCGGACAGCTGGACTCTTGCTGCCATCTTTTTGCGCAATTTGCTTTTGAATTGGGCCATTTTGGTGCCGACTTTTGCCGCGCTGTTACTTTTGCCACTGCTGAATACTTACACCTTCACCTGGGCCCGGAAGCTTGATGCCAACTTGCTTCTAGGTTCAGCTGCGGGATTCGCTTTTCTAGCCCTCCTATGTACCGGCTTGAACTTGCCGGGTAATTACAAACTGCAAGCCAGGCGTTCGCGGAAAGCAAACTTTATCTGGGTCATAGTGCCAATCCTGCTCTCTGCATGGTGCCTTTCCGTTGGCTTTCTGGCCGCACTGGATTTCGGCACAAATTTTGACAGTTGGCGGCTTTTTCGGCAGCTTTGGCTCATGTCAGCCATTGCGCATGCGGCGTTGTTTCTGGTTCGTCGCTGGGCAGCAAGGAAGGGGCATGGGCGGGCTGCCGAGATGATGCCGGATCGACCATTTTTTTGGGGACAAATTTTTGCTTTGGCCGGGGCTTCGGCTTTTGCTGCGTGGATTTTATGGTTGTTTGCGGAGCACGTGGGGAAGCATTTAGTGAGCCCGGGCGCGGAAGATATCCGGTTATTTACCAGCTTGTCTGTCCCTCTGGTTTTGGGAGCTTTTTGCCTTACCGCCGTGCTTCTGAATGGCTTGAGTGCCAAGTTTGACTTGGAAGAAGACCGGGAGTGGTGGTCGCGTTCAGGCGCCTTTGTTCTCATGTGCATTGTCATGTGGCCTGTCGCACATTTGATCGTTCTCTATAACCGTGAAATTACAGCTGCAGCTGAGGCAGTTTTTCTGGGCAAAGTTTCAGGCTCTGTCAGCATGCCGGCGCTGACAGCATTGATCGGGACAATTGCAAGCTGGATTGGATTCAGCCCTGCGACGCCCTCCGGACAGGCCAAAATCGACCCCCAAAAACTGGGCAAAATCAGGCAGTTTCTTACTAAGAGAGACCTGCTTACAACCGTGCTTGGCATCGCGTTTTTTGTCTTTTTGGCAATTGCGCTGGCCCAGGCCAATGACTGGCTTTTCCGCTGGATTGGACGCACGCTTTATGCACAAGAGGTTTCTCTTTGCGGCATCCTGGTCGAATTTGCGGGTGTAGTCTTGCTGGCTGTAGTGATGAACTTGTTTGTTAACGTCAACACATTTTCCCTACATGGCATGTATCGCAGCCGTTTAGTGAGGTCTTATCTGGGCGCGTCCAACAACAAGCGCAGGCCAAATCCATTTACCAATTTTGATCCTAATGACAACTTCGCTCTAACCAAGGCGCTAGAAAAAGACCTATACAAAGCGAAGAAGACAACTGCCGATGCGCCTAAAGCAGATGTCGCCGTAACGAACATCAAGAATGCAGAAGTCGCGCCGGCAAACACCAACAAAACAGACGGGCCAATGCAGATCATTAATATTGCGCTCAACGTGGTGGCAACCAAGAACCTGGCATGGCAGCAGAGAAAAGCAGAGTCATTCACAGCAAGTGCACTACACTGCGGAAGCTTCCGTGTTGGCTATCAGCCGACCAAAAAATACGCTGGTGAGGACGGCATAACGCTGGGTACGGCTATGGCCATTAGTGGCGCCGCGGCCAGCCCTAATATGGGATATCACTCTTCGCCAATCCTGACCCTGGTAATGACTTTTTTTAATGCAAGATTGGGATGGTGGCTGCCTAACCCTGGTATCCACGGTGAAGGGCTCTGGCAAAAGATAAGCCCTCGTTTCTCTCTACTCCCACTG
>DASXIL010000567.1:0-3826 GCA_036497985.1 Candidatus Angelobacter sp.
CTAACTGCTCCTCGGGCATCGGAACACCAGCTACTTGCATCCCAATACTCTGTGACGGCAGGTCCCTGTCCCCTTATGCGTAACATCAAGTTTATCCTTCTAATTATGTCGCTGAGCTGCTCCATGTTTGGACTGGCGGCAAAGTTGCGCCAGGTGGCGCTCATTGATCTGCCGGGAAGTCCCGGCTTCAGCCAGGTAACCATGGCCAATGGCCAGGTTGTAATCACCCGTCCTGGGACCAACACGATTGAAGTTTTCAGCCCAGTAAAACGCCGGATTATTGCCCGCATCTCCCAGATCAACGATCCGCGCGGCATCACCGTGGACAACGATTCCGGCACCATGTACGTCGCTCTGGCCGGCAACAACAGCATTGCCGTGGTGGATACGCGCAACTGGAGCGTAGAAAAAGTAATACCGGTGCAGCATCGGCCGGAAAAGCTTTTGTGGGTGCCGCAGACAAAAACTCTCTATGCCACCAGCGTGCTGGATCGTACCCTGAGCATCATTGATCTTCGCCTCAGCGCGGAAACGCATGTGCTTGAGCTGAATGCCTTGCCGCAAGACATGCTGTATGACAATGCTCGCCAGACATTGCTACTGACTCTGCAGGACCTGGGGCAGATCGCGTCGATTGACCACAGCAACAAGATTACGGGCCGCTACAAAGTGGTGGCATCGGAGCCCACGGGGCTGGCGCTCGATGAACAGCGCCGTCGGCTCTATGTGGCTGTGCGCTACGCAGTGCTTGCACTTAACGCCGATACAGGCGCTGAAGTGGCGCGTATCCCGGCTCCCGGAGGGACAGATGCGCTGGTTCTCGATCCCGGCGGCAATCTGCTCTATGCCGCAGCGGGCGACGGCTCAGTGCTGGAGGTAGACCTGAACCGCAACGTGGTGGACCACGAGCTGCCTACGGACGTGAAAGGCTACAGCATCGCATATGATCCGGCGCACAAGATGCTCTTTCTTCCCGGCGGACGCGAAGGCCGGTCAAAGATGGTAATCCTGAGCCCTTCAGGCGTGACAGAAACAAACCGTTTGCAGAATGCCGCCGGACCCATGGAATCTGCGCCTCAAGGCGGTCCACAGACGGCAAAGAAGTAATTTTCTTGCGGCATGAATCGCCGACATTTCACCGGTAACCACAAGCATTCCGATGTGCTGTGTCCCTCCGGCACTTTCGGTCAGCTTTCGCTGGCCTCCAGATACTCTTTCCACCCAGAATCTCCTTTCTGCCGGTCCCGGCATGGGATAGATTCTTGCATGAGCCCGGAGATTTACTGACCGGAACGTTGTTTCTCCCCCTTCTGTACCTGAAATTCTTGATCCTGCTGTTGCTGTATTTAGACGTGTCAAGAAGGCACCAACCACTCATAGAAAGTTTGCGAGCTAGGGGGGACTATGAAGAACTGGGCAATCATCGCTATTCTTCTGGCTGCCATGGCATTTAGCGCGGCTGCGCAACAACCGACAAAGTCTCAGTCGGCAAATCTTAATTCTGGGGAACCCACCCCCATGGCATCGGAAAAGCCGGTGCTGCAGTCGCTTCCGGCAGACCTGAACAGCCATGGCGCACTGCCTCAGGCCGATCTGAAAAAGATGGCTGAGGAATTGAATGAACACCAGCGCGGGGAGATAGAACAACACAATCAGCAACTCAAGCAGCGTTTTACCAGTCTGCAGCAGGCTGGCGGCTGGCAGAGGGTATTCCTAACCCAACTTAAGCTGCAGCGGCTGCAAAATCCCACCGCGACGCCGCAACTGAATGCGGCGCAGCGGTTCATTACGAATTTCGTTTTCTGTGACCACCCGCTCATCGCGGGGAACACTTCTGAATTCCATACGTTTACCAACAACCTCCGTCTGGATCCAGTTAGCAGGCAATTTGCTGTGGAACCGCTGGCGTCGATCATTATCAATGGCTGCAGTTTTGGGCCGGACGCGGGCGAGGTCAGGCTGATCCTGGACCACGACGCCGGCAGCTTCTTGCCACTGCAGGTCAGTGACTGGAGTGACAGCAGCATCTTTGCGACGCTGGGAGCTAATCCTGGAGTCTCTGACAAGGAAGCTCAGTTGGTGGTGGTCCGCAAAGATGGAACGCAGTCGGCTCCTATGACGGTTCAGTTTTTCCAGCACCGGATGTTCCACGTTACCGGCTTTGATACGGCGGCGGACAGGCCTGTGCTGACCTTTTAGAGATTCGAAGGCGACTGGAGACCTCGGGAGTGCGGGCTTCCCTTTGAATCGCAGGGCTTCCCGTCATTGCTCCGAAACCGAGCAGAAGTAAAGGCTTTACCCGGGATAACTCTCCAAGTTTTCATGTTAAACTGCGCCGCGTGAGCGCCACTCCAACTGTACAGACTGAACCCAGCCAAACGCCAATTCTGGACCGTCTCAAGCCGATTCCAGAGGTTAAGAATATTTCCACGCCACGCAGGTATGGTCTTGTTACGGCAATTTCCGCTGTGTGTCTTCCGGTGGTTTTTATCGGACTAATGATCTGGTCTCCAACATTCTTAACATTCGCCGAGCTGATAACGCGGCCGGCTCAACATTTTCTGGACGCAACGTTGGATTCGATTTCTTCCAACTGTGGACCTTTCATCGTTGCTGCGTTGCTGCCGTTTTTATTATTCGGAGTGATTGTCCTTCATGAAATCGGCCATCTCGTTTGTGGCCTATGTGTAGGATTTCGGCTGATGTCAATACGTTTCGGTCCGCTTCGGATAAGTCCTCCTTTCCGGGTTTCTGTCAAATTTGAGCCAAAAACAGGTGCCGCTGGTTTTGTCAGAATGATACCTGGCAAGAGTGAGAATCTACGTTTGAGGGCAATGATATTCATTCTGGGTGGGCCAGTCGCGAACCTTCTTGCAGGGGCTGTCATTCTTCTTCTGAAAGCTGGCGGTCCGGTTGCCTCTGTTTTCGCGATTCTATCCATCATCATAGGAGCTGCCAATCTGGTTCCTTTCCGGCGGTTGGCGGTGATGTCCGATGGAAAACGCATGTTGATGCTCTTAAAAAACGCAGGACAAGGCGAACGGTTGTTGGCGATTCTCCAACTTGCTGCCGAGCTGCAGAGCGGCGTCGAACCCGAAAACCTCTCGCCGGATTTCATAGCCAAAGCGACCGCAGTAAGGGACGAGTCACCAGACACGGCTGCTGGTTATGGATTGGCGTACGCTGCCGCCTGGTACAAAAATGATCCTGATTATGCAGCGCAATTGCTTGAGACATGTCTGGAGTACTCGCAATTCTCAGCGCCAATCATGCAACAAGCATTGAAGGCTGATGCGGCGATTTTTCAGGCAAGAAAACGATATCGGGTTGATCTAGCAGAACAGTGGCTTTCGGAGGTTCCGGAAAAGACACTCCTTCCAGGTCTGCGGTCGCGAGCGGAGTCTGCAATTCTCGAGGCGAAGGGAGATATTGAAGGCGCGCTCAAGAAACTGGATGAGGTCGAAAGAGCTGTCATGACCATACACGACAGCTATCAGAGGGCGGTATCTCTGCGTCTGCTGCAAAGATGGAAGCGTGAATTACTCGAAAAGAAGGTTGCAGCAGCCGTTCAAGAATCAAAAACCTTCGCATAGTTCGGGCTGTTATAATCCGCCAATCTCCATACTTCCACTCGCAAAAGGCGGATTTATGAAAAAATCAGTGGTTGTCCTTTTTCTCCTCATGAGCACATTCCTTAACGCAGAAGACAAAACCGCCAGCACGGCCAATGCGTCGGCGCCGCCTCCACCTCCCGTTGCCAAGTCCATCCACACGGAAAACGACATCAATGGCGGCAAACTGGTGGACAATTACCGCTGGCTGCGCG
>DASXIL010000568.1:0-6712 GCA_036497985.1 Candidatus Angelobacter sp.
CCTTCACCCTGCCCCAGCCAACAGGCTTCGCCCTTCCGTTTCGGCTCACTTATTCAGGCAAGAAAGCTCTTGCAGATACCACGGAGATTCACTCTCCAACCTTCCTACGCCCCACCAGTGGTGTTTCCCATTGAGCACGGCGTCGTGGTTCAGCTTCGCGGGCGGAGCGTCCAGGCTGCTGGCGATGGTCAGTTTGTCTTCCGGCGGCGGATAGGTGCTGAAATGAAACGCCAGCAATTCAGATTGGCCCTTGTAAAGCTCGGTCACGCTGATGCTGTCTTCGCCGCGCTGGACCGGCTGTCCGCATCGTTCCTCCAGCAGCTTGTGGGTGAGCAATGACATCTTTAGCGTCGCGTCCTTCACCTCTTGCTGTTTCTTCAGTTCGCGCGCGACATATTCCTTGTCCTCGGCGTTGGGCTGCTTCATCACTTTGCATTCCACCGCTGGCGAGCCCTGTCCGGTGCTGATGCAGTTCCAGACGGAATAGTCCTCGGGCTTTTCCGAAAACTTGGTGTCAAAAACCGTCACTCTCAGCTTCGGCTTGCCGCTCTGCAGACTGTCTTCCACCTGGCTCATGAACCGCACGCTGTTCAGGAACATCACATCTTCAATCTTGACCTTCTCGCCCGGTTTAATCTTCCCTTTCATAACTTCAGGGATCACGAGGAGCTGGCTCCCCTGCGGAGTGCAGATGAGACGGTTGGCCTTGTAGATACAGTAGTCGTGTTGTCCGGTGGTCCAGGTTCCTGTTCCTTCTTCGGTCACAACGCTGATTGTTTTGGTTGTCGAACAACCTGCCAACATCAAACCTACGGTGGTAACAACGGCCAACCGCATCAGTCTGCCCAATAGACGCATGTGCTCTTTCCTCTCCAACGAGTGAACTCTAAGCCATCAGCTTTTGGTGCGCAATGTCCGCCATTGTAGCTTCTGGTGCGCGAATATACTCGAGTATTTATTTCCCGCCTTCGCAAAGAACCACGAAGGATTGGGGTGCCCGATTTTCTAGCGATGATAGAAAAAACAACGCAAACCTGGGCCATCTGGCCGCCATCCCGCTACCCGCCGGCTCCAGAGGTTGTTTTGTTCTGTTTCAGGGCCAGCTTCGGCTGGTCGTGGGAGGCGAATCTTGCCGCGACATGGAGTAAACTCCAGCTTGCCGCGTCCCTCACGGGTAAAGCAAGCACAACGATGATTTCTGGTTCCACGGGCTGGAGCCGGCACAGCGATGATTTCTGGTTGCACGGGGTGGAGCAGGCATTTATGCCTGCGGTAAAGCTGCTTTAAATTTCGGCTTCAGCCGCTGAGGTGACTTTTGACGATTCCTCATCGAGGAAGAACAACTGAATCCACCTACTTTGTCACTGCTAATGTGCTCCAGAGAAAAAGCCTCTTCCAGGTGGAGAAGATTGCCCGGCTCTTCATTGAAGTCCTGATGGATTACAGAACACGGAAAAAGTATCTTTTGCATGAGTTTGTTGTCATGCCTGAACATCTCCACCTGATCATCACTCCAACCAAAATCACGCTGGAAAGGGCCATGCAGTGTATCAAGGGAGGATTCTCTTTTCAGCTCAATAAGAACCTGAGAGTCAAGAAAGATGTATGGCAACCAAGTTTTTTTGACCGGCGGATCAGAGACTCACTCGAATACCAGAAGTTCAGAGATTACATCTGGCAGAATCCGGTAAAGCGCTTTCTGGCCAGGACTCCGGAAGAATATCCCTACAGCTCGGCAAACCCATGCTTCCATCTGGATCTGGTACCTCAGCGGCTGAAGCCAATTTCTTCAGTAGCTTTACCGCAGGACTGAAGTCCTGCTCCACCCCGTAAGGGACACGGCAATTTTCTAAGACAGCATAAATGCCTGCTCCATCCCGTGGAGGTCCACATGTACAGGGAGAACGGTCTGGAGCAGCCGCCGCCCTCGGCTGCGGGTTCTTCCGATTACGGCGATGTCGCGCGATCTCGGCGATTCCGGCGATCCTGGAGCTACTCCGCTCCCAGGGAGCGACCGCTCACAGTCAATCCGTCCCTGGCCACCATGGCGGGCAGAACATGGCCGCCATAGCTGCGGATGGCCGCTGAAATATGCTCGCGGTTCTCCGGTTCGGTGAGAAAAACCACGCAACCGCCTCCGCCCGCGCCGCACACCTTGGCCGCCAAAGCACCCTGGCGCAGTGCCACGGCAATGAGCTTTTCGATCATCGGTGTGCTGATCCTGGGGGAGTTGGTTTTGCGCAGCTTCCATTCTTCGCGGATCAGCTTGGCTACCTGTTTCCAATCGGCCATGGAAAGCGCGTGATGCATGGCGCGCGCGATCTCGCCGATCCGCTCAAAGTTGTGGAAGATTTTCTTGTCGCCATTGATGTGCGCTTTGAATACTTCCCAATTATTTATTCCTGACTTGCGCGGCGCTCCGGTATAGACCAGCACAAAGCGGCGGTCCAGCTCTTCCGGGGCAACGCGCACTGCGGCATGGTGAATGCCATCGGGATCGAGATGAATGGCGCTTACGCCGCCATATAAAGCAGGATAGTAATCCTGGCATCCAGTGGGGACTTTGATCAGCTGGGCTTCAACGTTTTGCGCGATGATGCGAATCTGTTCTCGATCGAGCTTTTTGCCGGTATAGCGCGCCAGGGCCGCGGTGGTGGCGATCATCAACGCAGACGAGCCGGAAATGCCTGCTCCGGCAGGAGACTCAGAGTGGGTTTCCACTTCAAAGCCTCCATCGGGGGCAAAAAAGCGTACCAGATGCCCAGCCAGAGGATGTTTGAACTTGCGCGCAGCACACAGCTCACCGAAGTTGCGGAACTCTTCTTCCACTTTCGTATCCAGCGACTTCAAACGGATTTTATCGTCAGTGAGGCGAGTGATCTTGCAGCGGGTAAGGATGTTTACGGCAAAATTTACTGTAACTGCGCCGGGATGAAACAGATAGAGCGGCCAAAGATCGAGAGTGCCGCCCGCCAGATCAACCCGGCAGGGCGCGTGCGCGACGATCGTACCGGGAGGAGGCAAATTTTATTCCGTATAAAACTGGGCCATCTGGCGGAACTTGTTGTAACGGCCGTCAAGGAGCTGCTGCACCGGCTGGTGTTTCAGCTCGTTAAAGTGCTTGAACAGGACATCATCTACCAGTGCCGCTGCGGCATCGTGGTCCAGGTGCGCGCCGCCGTCAGGCTCAGGGATGATCTCGTCGATGATTGCCATTTCTTTCAGGTCAGGCGCCGTAATGCGCAACGCCTGCGCCGCTATCTCCTTCTTGGACGCATCGCGCCACATGATGGAAGCACATCCTTCGGGCGATATGACGGAATAAACCGAGTTTTCCATCATGAACACGCGGTCCGCCACGGCAATGGCCAGCGCGCCGCCGCTGCCGCCTTCACCCGTGATGGTGGTGATGATCGGAACTTCAATCCGCGCCATCTCCCGAAGGTTGCGGGCGATGGCTTCCGCCTGGCCGCGCTCTTCCGCTCCCAGACCGGGATAAGCGCCGGGAGTATCGACAAAGGTAAAGATAGGGCGGCCAAATTTTTCCGCCATTTTCATGCAGCGCAGCGCCTTGCGATAGCCTTCAGGATTGGCCTGTCCAAAGTTGCGGTAAACGCGCTGCTTGGTATCACGGCCCTTCTGATGGCCAATGACCATCACGTTTTCGCCGCGATAACGGGCCATGCCGCACATAATCGCAAGATCGTCGCCAAAGCCACGATCACCGTGGATCTCACTCCAGTCAGTGAAGAGGCGTTCCACATAGTCCATGGTGAACGGCCGCTGGGAATGCCGGGCCAACTCTGTCTTCTGCCAGGCATTGATGTGGAGGCGGATCTGTTCGCGAAGGAAATTGATCTGATGTTGCAGGTGTTTCAGTTGCAGGCGGGCTTCATGGTCGGCGCCGGCGCGCGTTTCCAACTGGGCAACCTGCCCTTCAATGACCTCTAACTGCCGCTGCGCTTTCACTGCTGGATCCAAAAAAGACTCCTGGCTAATCAATGACCCTGACCGCGCCGCGACCTATCAATTCTTCAACCCGGGCAATAAAACTGCGGTCTGGACAAATATTATATCTTTCCGCTTCCATCACTACCATGAAGTCGCCGGTACGTTCCACGTCAAACAACACTTTGGCCTCGCCTTTGCGCTCATCGCAGATGGCGTGCAGAGCGTCCACCGTGGCTTCAGTGGCGGTATCCAGCGGCACCCTAATGCGGATGGAGCGAGGCAGCTTGGGCTTGGCTTCTTCCAGCGGCGTTAGCCCAGTGATGATGACCTTGGGATTGGAGCCCTCTTCCACGCGCACGCTGGCGCGGACCAGCATGGGAATCTCCTGCTTCAGGATCGTTGCCAGCCGTTTATAGGCATCGGGGAAAACGACGGCTTCAATCGTGCCGGTCATGTCTTCCAGCACGGCTTGCGCGTAAAGATCGCCCTTGCGCGACTTGAGCACGCGCACGTTGGAAACCATGCCGGCGGTGTTGATTTCGTCGCGGTCAGTTCCCTTGGTCATGGCGCTGATGGTTTCGACCGATAACGCCCTGAAATCTTCCAGTTTGTCTTTATATTTCTCCAGCGGATGGCCGGTAATGAAGAAGCCCAGAACTTCCTTCTCATTGGCCAGGCGCTGGTGTTCATCCCATTCAGGAACGTTAGGCAGTTTCTCGCCGGAGCCGTTCGACTCTTCTTCCTGAAAGACGCCAAAGAGTCCGTGCTGGCCCATTTCCGCGTCGCGTTGCGTCTTTTGCGCCCGTTCCATGGCTTTATCCAACACAGCCATAATTTGTGCGCGATAGCCAAAGTCATCGAGAGCGCCGGCTTTATTCAACGACTCCAGGACGCGCTTGTTCAGCAGACGTAGATCGACTTTCTCGCAGAATTCAAAAATCGAGCTGAACCGGCCAAGCTCTTTGCGGGCAGCAGTGATCGACTCAATAGCGTTGCGTCCAACGTTTTTCACTGCCGCCAGCCCAAAGCGGATTGCGCTGCCATGCGGCGTGAAGTAGGCGTCGCTCACGTTGATGTTGGGTGGCTCAACCGGAATTTCCATCTCGCGGCATTCATTGATGTATTTGACCACATTGTCAGTGTTGCCCATCTGCGAGGTCAGCAGGGCCGCCATGAATTCCACGGGATAATGCGTTTTGAGATAGGCCGTCTGGTAGGCCAGCAGAGCGTATGCCGCGGAGTGCGACTTGTTGAATCCGTAGCCGGCGAACTGCTCCATCAGGTCAAAAATTTTGACGATCTTCTTCTCCGGGAAGCCACGCTCCACAGCGCCTTTTACAAAGCGCTGGCGTTGGGCTGTCATTTCTTCGATATTCTTCTTGCCCATGGCTCGGCGCAGCAGGTCGGCTTCGCCAAGAGAATAGCCGGCCAGTACGTTGGCGATCTGCATGACCTGTTCTTGATAGACGATGACTCCGAGCGTCTCTTTCAGAAGCTGCTCCAACTGCGGCAGCTCGTACTCGACTTTCTTGCGTCCCCACTTGCGGTCGATAAAGTCATCGATCATGCCGCCCTGAATTGGCCCAGGGCGATAGAGCGCGTTGAGCGCTGTGAGATCGTCAATCGAGCTGGGCTTGTAACGCCGCAGCACGTCCGTCATGCCGCCAGATTCAAACTGGAAGATACCGGATGTCAGGCCGGTGTGAAAAACGCTTTCGTAGGTCTTGGGATCGTCGAGGGGAATCTTCTCCAGGTCAATGGCGGTTCCGCGCTGCGCAATCAGCTTGAGTGCATCGTCGAGGATTGTGAGAGTGGTGAGCCCAAGGAAATCCATCTTGAGCAGGCCCATCTTCTCGATCGCCTTCATGTCATAGGCGGTCACAATTTCGTCGTTTTTCGTTTTGTGCAGCGGCACCAGGTCAGTGAGCGGCATAGGAGAAATCACCACACCCGCGGCGTGCACGCCGGAGTTGCGCACCAGCCCTTCCAGCTTGAGGGCGGTGTCGATCAACTCACGCACCTGAATTTCTTTTTCGTAAGCTTCCTGGAGCGGCCCTGCATCGTCGAGCGCCTGGTTCAGCGTGATGCCGATGGTGGCGGGGATCATCTTGGCAATGCGGTCTACGTCAGCATAGGGAATATCCATTGCTCGGCCCACGTCTTTAACCGCTGCTTTGGCCGCCATGGTACCGAAAGTGATGATCTGCGCCACGTTTTCACGCCCGTACTTCTGTGTGACATAGTTAATGACTTCTCCGCGGCGGTTCATGCAGAAGTCGATGTCGATATCAGGCAGCGAGACGCGCTCGGGGTTCAGGAATCGCTCAAACAGCAGCTCATGTTGCAGAGGGTCAATGTCAGTGATGCCCATGGCGTAAGCGACGAGCGCACCCGCAGCAGATCCACGGCCCGGGCCAACAGGAATGGAATTTTCACGGGCGTACCGGATGAAATCCCAGACAATCAGGAAGTATCCGGAAAACTTCATTTGCTGGATGATGGCGATTTCGCGGGTCAGGCGCTGGTCGTAGTCCGTCCGCGACTTCTTCAGGCGGCCCGCGGCTTCAATCTGACCCAGACTTTCCCATCGACGCGCAAAACCTTCACGCGCCACATGCTCAAAATAACTGTCCAGCGTGTAGCTGTCAGGAACCACAAACTCCGGAAACGGATTCTTGACCTTGTTGAGCTTGAAGTTGCAGCGCTCGGCTATGGCCAGTGATTGCTTCAGCACGTCTTCACGGCCATTGAAGAGCTGCTT
>DASXIL010000569.1:0-4251 GCA_036497985.1 Candidatus Angelobacter sp.
CGTGCTTTATACCGGCCGCACCGTCCGCGCCGCCATGGATGCGCTTTTTGACCACGGGCGTCCGCGCCGTGTGCAGCTCTGTGTTCTCATCGATCGCGGCCATCGCGAACTGCCCATTGAAGCCGCTTTCATTGGCCGCACCGTGCAGACCAGTGACTCTGAGATTATTGAAGTCAAGCTGAATGAAATTGATCAGGAAGAGCAGGTTCTGCTGGTGGAACGCATTTCTTGAGCATGCCGCGCACACGCTCGTTAATCGAACTCGAGCATCTCTCGGCAGACGAAATTACTTCTTTTCTCAAGCTGGCGCGGCGCATGCAGTCCGGCAAGCCTCGGCCTCTCCTGCGCGGCAAGCGCATTGCGCTTCTTTTCTATGAAGCCTCCACGCGCACACGCGTCTCATTCGAGTTCGCTGCCAAACTGCTCGGCACGCACACTTCAGTGATCAATGCGATTTCTTCCAGCATCGAAAAAGGCGAGTCCCTTGTGGACACCGGAAAAACTCTTCAGGCTCTAGGTTCCGATTGCATTGTCGTGCGCCATCCTTCTTCCGGCGCGCCGCACGTGCTCGCCCGCAATCTTAAAATTCCTATCATCAACGCCGGCGACGGCATGCATGAACATCCTTCCCAGGCCCTGCTGGATGCCTATACTATTCTGCGCCATAAGCGTTCTTTGAAAGGCCTGCGCATCGCCATGGTAGGCGATATCCAGCACAGCCGCGTGGTCCGTTCCAATGTTCACCTGCTCGCAAAATTTGGTGCTCAGATTATTCTCTGCGGTCCGCCGGAATTGTTACCCGACTATGCCCCTTTACTCGCTCCCGGCGTCAAAGTCAGCCGCCACATTGATGAAGCTGCCCGAAAAGCTGACGTGATTATGATGTTGCGCGTGCAAAAAGAACGTCTCTCCGGACTTAAGCTTGATGTAAATAATTACATCGCCCATTATCAACTCACGCCAGAGCGATTGAAACTGGCCAAAAGCGATGCCATCGTCATGCATCCCGGCCCGATGGTCCGCGGCATGGAAATCCAAAGCGAAGTCGCCGACGGTATTCAGTCAGTCATCGAGGAACAGGTTCAGAATGGCGTGTTCGTGCGGATGGCGATTCTGGCGACGTGTTTGGGGGTGGTGTGAATCAGCAATTAGCAAATAGCAATTGGCAAATAGCCAGAGTTTTTGAACAGCGCGAATATCCCGTTTGGCTAATTGCTAATTGCCAATTGCTAATTGCTGAAATGTCTGCGGCGAAAGGTTCTTCATGAGGTCTGGATCTCTCGCAATCCGCAACGGTCTCCTCATCGACCCCGCTGAGCATCTTGAGGGCAAGTACGATCTATTGCTCAAGGATGGTCGCGTCGTGGAAGTCGCTTCCACCGGCAAGCTGCGCGGCAAAGCTGACAACTCCTTCAACGCCCGCGGACTCATCGTCGCCCCGGGCTTTATCGATATTCACGTCCATTTGCGTGAGCCCGGGCAAGCGCATAAAGAAACCATTGCCAGCGGCACGATGGCTGCCGCTGCCGGCGGATTTACTTCAGTCTGCACCATGCCCAATACCAGCCCGGTAAATGATTCGCCGGAAATTACCCGCTGGATGCTCGATCCCGCTCGCGGGGCGCACGTCAACGTCTTTCCTGTCGCGGCTGCCACAGTTGGCAGCATGGGTGAACGCCTCACCGATTTCGCCGCTCTCAAGCGCGCCGGTGCCGTAGCGGTGAGCGATGACGGCAAACCCATTCTTAATGACAACATCATGCGCCAGACGCTGGTTGCCGCTGCCGCGCTAAACATGCCTGTGGTGCAGCACGCCGAGGATTGCCGCATGACAGAAGGCTCTGCGATGAATGCTGGGCCCACTGCTTTCCGCCTCGGTCTGCGCGGCTGGCCCGGTGAAGCCGAAAGCTCCATCGTCGAGCGCGATATCCGCCTCACCGCCGAAACCAAAGCCCGCTATCACGTCGCCCATCTCTCGACCGCAGCAGCTTTGCGCGCTGTCCGCAAGGCCAAGCGCGACCACCTGCGCGTGACCTGCGAGATCACGCCGCACCATTTCACGCTGCTGGATGAAGACGTGGGCCAGTACGACACCAATTACAAAATGAATCCGCCGCTACGCTCGCATGAAGATCGTGATGCCCTCCTCGCCGGTCTGGCTGATGGCGCGGTGGATTGCGTCGCTACTGATCATGCTCCCCACGCCGCTCATGAGAAGAACCAGGAGTTTGATCGCGCACCCTTTGGCATTACCGGCCTTGAAACCGCGCTAGGCCTGTGCGTTTCCATCCTGCATTACCGCCACAATATCCCGTTGCGGCGGATTGTTGAACTGCTCTCAGCCAACCCCGCGCGAGTCATGAATCTGCAAGGCCGCGGCACACTGGCCGTAGGCGCCCGCGCTGACGTAACTGTCTTCGATCCAGCAAAAAAATGGACCTACCACGTCGCGCAGTCGCACTCAAAATCAAAGAACTCGCCATTTGACGGACGCCAGATGCAGGGCAAGGTGATGGCGACGGTGGTTGGTGGTGATCTAAAATTCCGAACGGAGTGAGGAATCGCTACTCCCACCATGCATCGATTAGGGGATGCACGCAAACCAGACTGGCCGCAAATGCCCGCGAAAAACGCGAATCACTTCAAAATATTACGTTCTGCTCTGGTCTGATTCGTGTTAATTCGCGTTCATTCGCGGCCAAGTTCCTGATCTGCACTGATCTGCGAAATCTGCGGCGAACCAAGGGAATAGGGTTCCCTCGCTTCGCGAGGGATTCAGAAAAAGCTACTTAATTATTCCCATCCTCGTTCCCACCTTCTTCAGAACTTCCAGCGCTTTCGTCAATTGGTCCTGCGTGTGCGTGGCGGTCATGATGGTACGCAGGCGCGCCTTACCTTCGGCCACCGTCGGGAACGCGATGCCCGGAGTAAGGACGCCTTCATTGAACAGCTAGCGGCTGAATTCCATGGTTAGGCGTCCGTCGCCGATGATGATGGGCGTGATCGGCGTCTCGCTGGCCGGAGTAGTACTGCCGCCGATGTTGAATCCCAGCAGCCCTAGCTCTTTCTTGAAGAACCGTGTGTTCGCCCAGAGCTTGTCCATCAGCTCGGGCTCTTTCTCCAGCACGTCGAAAGCGGCTATGCAGGTTGCCGCCACTGACGGCGGATGCGACGTGGAAAACAAAAATGGCCGCGCCCGGTGGTAGAGAAAATCGATCAGGTCTTTTGACCCGCATACATAACCACCCAGAGCGCCGATGGCCTTTGAAAGAGTTCCCACCTGTACATCAACCCTGCCGTGGACTTTGAAGTGATCGACCGTTCCGCGGCCGTTGCGCCCCAACACGCCGGAAGAGTGCGCGTCGTCAATCATCATGATGGCGCCGTATTTCTCCGCCAGGTCGCACAGCGCGGGGAGCGGACCAATGTCGCCATCCATGGAAAAAACGCCGTCTGTGATAATCAGCTTGTGCCCCGGTTCGCCCGCAACTTCTTTCAACAGCTCTTCGGCGTGTGCCGTGTCTTTGTGGCGAAAAACTTTGATCTTGGCCCGAGAGAGCCGCGCGCCATCAATGATGCTGGCATGGTTCAATTCGTCGGAGATAATGAAATCTTCTTTGCCCAGGATGGCCGAAACGGTCCCCGCATTCGCTGCAAAGCCGGACTGAAACACAACGCATGCCTCAGTGTTCTTGAAGCGCGCGATCTTCTCTTCCAGCTCCATGTGGATGGACATGGTGCCGCTAACAGTCCGAACCGCGCCCGACCCCACGCCATATTTCTTAGTCGCAGCAATGGCTGCTTCGCGAAGCTTGGGATGCGTCGTCAGCCCCAGGTAATTGTTCGACGCCAGATTGATAACGTGCTTGCCGTCAACCGTACACTCCGGCGCCTGCTCATCCTGAAGCACACGCAGATTGAAATGCGTGCCCTTCTGCTTGAGTTCGTTCATCTGGTCGGCAAGGTATGAAAGCTGGGGTCGGGTGGTCGTGGTTGGCATATCTCACTCCTGAGGGAAAAATCTTAGCCGCTGATTTCGCAGATCAGCGCAGATCAAAAAATAAATCAGCCGCGAATCAACGCGAATAGCGCAAATAAATTAGTTTCATCCTGCAACTACAACAAATTCAATTTAGCCGCAAACGCGCTCTTGCCGTGAATTGAAAAAACTTTTCCTTATTCGTGCTCATTTGCCAAATTCGCGGCTACGCTTTTGATCTGCGTTCATCCGCGTAAATCTGCGGCTAATTC
>DASXIL010000570.1:0-1884 GCA_036497985.1 Candidatus Angelobacter sp.
CGCCTGCGCGACAGCATCAAGGAGCTTCGCGATAAAGAATTTCTCTTCGGCTAAAAACCTGGTATCGGGCGCCACAGGTTCGGGGCAATTTCTGCGCCTAACCTGGGACTGAGATGCTGGTTTTCAATCGACTGCCTGAGCAGCATAGATTTGCATGATGACCAAAGTTACGCGAACCTGGAAAGTCACCCGCCAACACAGGCAACCACAATGAAGACGTCTACATCGAAGCGTCAAGATCAGGCGTGTACGTTATGGGGATGCGCTGGCTGGACTGTGGCCGTGCAATTTTTCGGAGGAATGACGAAAATCCTGAGGAATGACAAAAATTCTATTGGTGGATGATGACCCGCTGCATGCGGCTGTCCGGAAGGCAATTCTAGTTCGCAAGTACCCGGACGTGCAGCGCGTGAGCGATGCGGCCGAGGCGCTATGCCTCGTTGAGCAACCGCAGTTTGCTTACGATTTGAACATGATAGTCGCGAGCGGACTGAGTTCAGGTATCGGTCTGGCCAACTTCGTCTCCGAGATTCATCTCCGGATGCCGGATCTGCCTGTCCTCGTGATTGACGAGAAGCGCGCCAATTATCCCAACCTTTCCGGCTACCGAGTCGAGTTTCTCAAGCGGCCTGTGACCGCCGACGATCTGCTTACGGCCGTAAGCAAGATGCTTGAAAACTGGGCACCGAGCCAGCTCAAAACTGCCTGAAATATCAATAATTCACGCCAGGATGCGCCCGGATCCGCTGCGAATTGAGCGAGCGGATTAGGGTGTGAGCCAAATCACAAGTAAAAGTCATATGATGAATAGAGAATTAGCTCGTCGGACGGTTCTCTTCCTTTACCCCTTGCGTGCGAGAATCTTCCTGGAGTCATAATGGCAGCGTTTGGAAGTTTTGCACTCATCATTGCACTGGCATTGGCGGCGTATAACCTTCTTGCAGGAGGTTTGGCGCTGCGGCTAATAGCGACTGGTCAGCCCGTTGCAGTTTCACCAGAACGCCTGGCCGACACTGCGCGTCGAGCCGGAATTGCCGGTTTTCTGGCCGTAACGGCCGCCGCGATTGCCCTTGTCTGGTCAGTCTTTACCAACGATTTTTCCATCACTTACATCGTGGAGCACTCCAACCGTGCCCTGCCCGGCCCGTACAAATTTGCGGCGCTTTGGAGCGGGCAGGAGGGTTCCCTGCTGTTGTGGGCCTGGCTGCTGGCAACTTACGGATTTGTTCTCCGCCTTACCCACAAGACCGATGTAAAGCTCTATGCCTACGCGGGCACAATTCTGGCGGGAGTTCAGGTGTTCTTCCTGCTGATCCTGAACTTTGCGGCTCCGCCATTCGCCATGCTTCGCGGTGCTATTCCCGAAGACGGCAATGGCCTGAATCCGCTGCTTCAGTATCCGGAGATGGTGATCCATCCGCCGATGCTGTACCTGGGCTACGTGGGATTTTCGGTTCCGTTTGCGTTTGCGCTGGCGGCGCTGATGATGCGCTATCCGGGCGAAAAATGGATCAAGATTACGCGCGTCTGGACGTTGGTGACCTGGCTGTTCCTGACCGCCGGCATCTTTCTGGGAATGCACTGGGCCTACGCGGTGCTGGGCTGGGGCGGCTACTGGGGCTGGGACCCGGTTGAGAATGCCAGCTTTATGCCGTGGCTTACGGGCACAGCCTTTTTGCACTCCGTAATGATGCAGGAAAAGAAAGGCATGATGAAGAGCTGGAACGTGTGGCTCATCTTCTCCACCTTTCTGCTCACGCTGCTTGGGACGCTGCTTACACGCGCCGGACTGGTTAGTTCAGTACATGCGTTTGCGCAATCGTCGATCGGCACATGGTTCATGGTCTTCATGGGAATCGTGATTGCAGTATGCGTCTTCACTTT
>DASXIL010000571.1:0-7739 GCA_036497985.1 Candidatus Angelobacter sp.
CATTACGGCTGCGATGCCCCAGGACGACTACGAAAAGCTGATGAAGAGTTTTTTCCCTTGCAAGCGCGCGCTCGACTTAAAGCCGGGCCAATACACGCTTCGCCTGGGCGTGCTTGACCGGAAAGCGAACCTGATCGGCACGCTGAGCACGCCGCTCAATGTTCCTTAGAGGTGCTAGCGCAGGGGCATGCCGGCTCCCTCAAAGACTTTGGTTACCGTGGTGCGGCCGATGCCATAGATGATGAAGCTCTTATCGTCGAAGCCGTATTCACGGAAAAGCAGCTCGGCCAGGCCGTCGCCATCAACGTCAACTGCGTCAATCAACTCCAGCCTTGGCGCCACGTCAAGCCGTGAAGAATCTGTCACGCTGGAGGCAAGTTTCTGCGGCACGCCTTCAAAGTCCACGCGGGCAATCACAGTGACGTAACGCGAGACGAATTTTCCCGGAGCGCTTTTGCCGCCCGGCGCCAGATAGCTGCCCGGAATTTCCGCGCTGAATACAATGACCGCGTCATTGCTCAAGTCCAGGTCAAAAGAACGCATGACCACATTCTGGAGAGAACCGGTGTTGAGCTGCGCGTTTTCCCGTGGAAGCTGCGCCAGGGCAAGTTTGCGCATCTTTACTTCCATTTGCTGCTCTTCACCGGGTTTCCACTTAAACGCGAACGAGCGGATGTCCGCCGATTCATTGTCGGAGACGGCCACAAAGGTTTTCGTGCCGGATGTTATTACCGGCAGCTTGGTGCGCGGAGCGGGTGATCCGCCCGCTGGGGTTTGAGTTGACGGAGTCGCTGAAGGTTGAGGTGTGGACGCAGGTTCCGGCTGGTGCGGAGAGCGTCGCCGGAGCACAGGCCGGTCAGCATCGTCCGGCGCGCTGGAAGAGTCATTTGAGGGAGCGCTTACGGTAGAGCTGCTGTTGGTTGAATCAGAAGTGCCCGGCGTCGGCGTGCCGGCAGGCGTGGCTAACGGAGTGGAATCACCACGATGAATGATTGGACGGTCGTCTCCCGGGGTTGCAGGGGCAGGCGCTTGCGCTTTCTTAGGTGCTTCCGCCACTTGCCATTTACCCAGCGCGGTCCAGCCCTTATTGTTTGTGCTGCTCAGGATCGTGGCGTAGCCAACGGGTATACCGTCTGCCTGCGCTTCATAGACGATGCCATTATCGAGCGCCATGGGCTGCGGCTTGTCTTTATAGATGCTGGCATCATGGAAGCTGCCTTCGTCAAGGATGGCCACGGGAAAGACATGCGTGGCAACAATGCCGGCGGAGTCAGTAGTGACCTCAACCACGGCGGTGGCCCGCAGCTTGTGCGCTTTACGACGCTGGGCAAACGCGGTGGTAACGGCCGCCGCACACACCAGCACGAGCACCGCGCTGGCCAGGAACCTGCTTCTGCTATATAAATTCATTGATCTTATAAACACGGAAAAACCATGGAAGTTAATGATAAAGCCCCGGAGTTCTCTCTGGCTAATGAAGAGGGAAAGACAATCACGCTGAAGGATTATCGCGGAAAGAACGTGGTGCTGTTCTTTTATCCCAAAGCCAACACGCCGGGTTGAACGATAGAGGCGTGCGGGTTCCGCGACGCATTCACCAAGATCCAGAAGGCCGGGGCCGTTGTGCTGGGAATTTCAGCCGACAAGCCCTCTGCCCAGAAGAAATTCAAAGAGAAATATGACCTACCTTATTCCCTGCTGGCGGATGAAGACAAGGCCGTCTGCAACAAGTACGGCGTGATGAAAGAAAAGAGCATGTACGGCAAGAAATATATGGGAATCGAGCGGACGACGTTCGTCATTCATCCCGATGGCAAGATTGCAGCAATTCTCACCGGGATCAAACCAGAAGAGCATGCCAAGGCGGTCTTGGCGGCGTTGAAGTCGGCCTAGCAAAGTGCCGTTCAGGATCAAAGAACGGCTTTTTTGTGTGCTGCTGCTCACGTTCGTTGCGATTGTGACCTTCGTGAGTGTTCTCTTTCTCTGGCTCGGCCACCCTCCTAAGGAAACGAAACTGATTGAGGGCTTTTACAAACATAAGCCTAGGTATGAGCAGCTCAGGAACATGCTCCAAACTGACACCAAGGTCTCTCGAGTCGCGCCATGGGGAATAGAGACGACAGATTCCGTCGGCGTCAGCACTCCTCCGCAAGGAGGAATGTCTCTCAATCGGTACAGCGAATATTTGGCATTGTTCAAAGAGATTGGAGCGATCGGCGCTTCTCGGTCACCCGGCGAGAGCACGGGGAATGTAGCTATCAGGTTGTGGGCGTCTGGGTTCGCAGGTAATACCAAACATATCGATATCTGCTGGTTGGAGAAGGAACCGACAGATCAGGTCGGCAGTCTTGACCAATATCGTCGCGCGTCCAAATCACGGCATCCCGTGTTCAGGCGTATCGAGGGAAATTGGTATCTTTGGGCTGATTAAAAATGAAAGCCGGACTAAACCAATCAGTCCGGCTCAAACTTCGGAAAATTTCTTCGTAGCTACTTTGATCCTGTAATCGTGAAGGTGAGAACGCTCTCGGCAGGAATCCTGACTTCTTCTTTACCGGTGGCGGCTGCAACTCCGGTTCCGGCAGCAGCGCCCGCTCCAGCGCCGATGGCCGCACCCTTACCGCCTCCGGCCAATGCGCCAATCACCGCGCCGGCACCTGCTCCGCCACCGATTTTTGTGACGTTGCTCTTGGTGTGGCTCTTGCCCTGGCGGCTGACGCGCGAGCTATAGACGGTTTCACCGTTAATAGAAGTCAGGCGCAGTGTAAGCGCGCCCGGTTTGTGGAGGCGTCCGCTGCGGTTCACATAGGTCACTTTGCCATGCACCGGAGCGCCAGCCTTCGCCACCACCTTGCCATGGCCGACGATGTCATGCGTAAGGGTACCGCTCCATACTTCGCCTGTGCGGGCGGTTGCTGAACTCAGAGATGTGTTGAGGCGGACGGTCGCGTGGCTTCCGCTGGGAATGGCGGCGGCATTTGCCGCAGACACCGCGATCATCAACAGCATGGCCAGCAGAATGGGTTTACGCAATTTCATTGACATGCCCTCCAAGTCGGAAACCAGATTTCTGCTGCTTGTTCAGGCAGCTCTGGATCCAGCGTCGATTTTAATGCTGCCGCAAACTGCTATACACTTTTCGCTGGAATCGGAGGAACTAATGCGAGCGTGGCCTTTGGTGCTATTGCTTTTAACTTTGCCTGTGATCGGACGGGCTGCGCCACGGTCGAATGCGACCAAGGCGCTGCACGATCTCTTTAATGCGGCCTGGGACCAGGAGATGCAGGAGCGTCCGGAAGATGCTTCAGAGCTGGGAGACCGGCGGTGGAACGATCGCTGGATGGATAGAAGCCCGGAGGCTTATGCGCGCCGCGACCAGAATAGCCACGCGATTCTGGAGAAGCTGGCGAAAATTGACCGCTCTGAGCTGAGCAAGACTGACCAGCTCAATTACGACCTGTTCCAGAAACGCTATGCCGACCGCATTGAGCAATACAAAGTCCGCTGGTTTTTGATGAGCTTTAACCAGCGCGAAGGCCCACAGACCAGTGACGACCTTGGAAGCTCACTGCGCTTTCAAACCGTGAAAGATTACGAAGACTGGCTGGCGCGGCTGCGCGCCGTCTCCACGGCGCTGGACCAATTCACGGCGCTGCTGCGGGAAGGAATCCGCGAGCACATGGTGCATCCGCGCGTGATTATGGAGAGGATCCCGGCGCAGATTGACAAGCAGATTGTGAGCGATCCTACGCAGAGCGGCTTCTACAAACCGTTTAAGAGCTTTCCATCTGCAATCAGCCAGGCCGACCAACAGCGGCTCCAGCAGGACGCGCGCAAAGCAGTGGAGCAGCAGGTGGTGCCGGCGTTTACAAAGTTTAAACAGTTTTTTGTGAGTGAGTATTTACCTGCGTGCTATGACAAGGTGGGCGCGTGGCAGCTGCCCCACGGCGAAGAGCTCTACGCGCAAATGATTCGCCATTACACCACGACGAACGAGACGCCGGAGGAAGTCCACCAGATCGGATTGAAGGAAGTGACGCGCATCAATGGCGAGATGGACCATGTGATGCAGCAGACGGGATTCAAGGGATCGCGCGATGAGTTCTTCAAGTTCCTGCGCACCGATCCCCAGTTCTTTTACAAGACGCCGGAAGAGCTGTTCGTGGCTTATAAGGCGTTGGCTAAGACTGTCGACCCCAATCTGGTGAAGGTGTTTCGCACTTTGCCGCGCGAGCCATACGGCGTGGAGGCGATTCCTGCATCGTTTGCGCCGGACACCACGGCGGCGTATTACCGCCAGGGAGCGGCGGACGGATCACGCGCCGGAACCTACTTTGTTAATCTTTATAAACCTGATGCCCGGCCCAAGTGGGAAATGATGGCGCTTTCACTGCATGAATCGGTGCCAGGACACCATTTGCAGATCGCCAGAGCGCACGAATTGGGAGAAATGCCCAATTTCCGCCGCTATGGGGAATACACCGTCTATGTGGAAGGCTGGGGGCTTTATGCCGAGTCTCTGGGCGACGATATGGGGCTTTACAGCGATCCTTATTCCAAGTTTGGCCAGCTCAGCTATGAAATGTGGCGAGCGGTGCGGCTGGTGGTTGATACCGGGATCCACGTGAAGCACTGGACGCGCGACCAGGCGATCAAGTACTTCATGGAAAACTGTCCGAAGCACGAGCTGGACATCACGAATGAAATTGACCGCTATATTGCATGGCCGGGACAGGCGCTGGCTTATAAGACCGGAGAGCTGAAAATCAAAGAACTGCGCGCGCGGGCCAGAGAGAAGCTGGGCGCGAAGTTTGACCTTAAAGAATTTCACGATGTTGTGCTGGGATCAGGGCCGCTGCCGCTGGACATCCTGGAGCGAAATGTGGATGAGTGGATTGCGAAGCGCGCGGCGGGCACTGAAAAACATGCAGCGAACCGAAGCGCGGCACAGAAGTAGATGACAACGGTGGCGGAGATACAGTCGGAGTCGGCGGGAGTTCTGAAGAGCGGGCGCTCGGAACACCGGGAGCGCTTTTATCGTCCTGAGCTGGATGTGTTGCGGTTCTTCGCTTTCCTGGGCGTGTTTATCTTTCACGCTGCTCCGCGTACCGTGAGTTTTTATGACGCTGCTGGATATCCGCACTGGCTGAGCAGCCTGCTCATCCCCACGTTTGGCGCGGGCGCTTATGGCGTGGACCTGTTCTTTGCGTTGAGCGCCTATCTGATTACGAGCCTGCTGTTGCGTGAACGCGCTACGACAGGCGCTCTGGATTTGCGCGGCTTTTATCTACGGCGCATCCTGCGCATATGGCCGCTCTATCTGGCGTTTGTCGCTTTCGCGGCGATATTCGCACTTCTGGTTCCCGAGCAACATCTGCCGATGCGGTATGTGGTCGGCTACAGCCTACTGGCGGGAAACTGGATTTACGTCTTCTATGGCCTGCCTGCGTCTTTCGCTGTTCCGCTATGGACGGTTTCGATTGAAGAGCAGTTCTATCTGTCTTGGCCGTTGGCACTGCACAAAGCGTCTGTGCGCACGATGGCGATTATCGCTGTTGGAATCGTGGTGGTGGCCAACGCGTGGCGCGTGTGGCTGGCGGTCTCCGCCGCGCCGGCGGAGAGAATCGAATACAACACCTTCACGCGTCTCGATCCCATTGCGTTCGGCATATTGATTGCGCTGTTCGGGCACAAGCTGCCGCAACTGTCTCGCTCGGTCAGAGTGGCGCTGCTCGGCGGCGGAGCGGTCACGTGGATTGCTGTGTATGCGTTCACCGTTACCAGTCCTACGTTGAAGTTCACCACATGGCAGATGGCGGTGGGACATCCTTTTACGGCGCTGGCGAGCGCGACGGTGTTGCTGTCAGTGCTGGGAGCGCAGCATGGATTCTTTCGCAACCGGACTCTGCTTTATCTGGGCAAGATTTCGTACGGCCTTTACGTGCTGCACGAGTTTGCGCATTTCTGCGCGATCCGCCTTGTTCCTGCTTCCACGCCTCACGGCGTTTTCGCTCAGTCCATCGTGGGATTGGCGTTCACTATCCTGCTGGCAGCGGCGTCTTACCGCTGGCTGGAAAGCCCGTTTCTGCGCCTCAAAGAGCGCTTCGCGCATGTGCAGTCGCGTCCTGTATGACGAGCGACGCTAAGCTTCTGCGACGCGCGTTTTTCAATCGCGATCCGCGAATTGTTTCGCGTGAACTGCTGGGCAAGCTGATTGTCCGCCGCGAAGGGCGCAAGCAGCTTGCGGGACGCATCGTTGAGGTGGAAGCATATCTGGGCGCGGGCGACTTGGCGGCGCACGCAGCCGCAGGACACACTGCGCGCAATGCCGTGATCTTTGGACCTCCGGGACACGCTTATGTTTACTTCATCTATGGCGTGCATTACTGCCTGAATATTTCCTGTCTGCCTGCGGGCGATGCGGGCTGCGTGCTGATTCGCGCGCTGGAACCCGTGAGCGGCGTTGCTGAAATGGCTAATGCGCGTGGGCTGGCCGATCTGGACCTTGAGTCAGGGCGCGAACTGCGTAAGCTGGCAAGCGGTCCGGGAAAGCTGTGCGAAGCGCTTGGCATTACACGTCCGCGCGACAACGGTAAAGACATGCTCTCTGCCGCGTCGGACCTTCAGGTGATGAGCGATGGTTTCCGCGTGCAAGAAGTTGCTGTCACGCAGCGCATAGGCATTACCAAAGCGGCGGAGTTGCCGTTGCGGTATGTGATTGCCGCGAATCATTTTCTTTCAAAGTGAACAGGAAGCTTATCGCGGCGCGGCGGCGGTGCCTTTTCCCGTGAGCACAATGTTATCGATCAAGCGGGTGCTGCCCACGTAAGCCGCCACGGCGACGAGTGCTCCGCCGGAAATATCGGCTGCAGGATCAAGCGTGTGGCGATTCACGATCTCAAAATAATCGGGCTTGACCGCTGCTTCTTCCGACATTACCTGTTCGCCCGCGACTTTCAGCCGGGCGGAGTTGCTTTCGCCGCGGTCGGCCAGCGTCTGCACGCGCATCAGCGAGCGGTACAAAACCAGCGCCTGCTTGCGCTGATCGGGATTCAAATAGGCATTGCGTGAGCTCATGGCCAGTCCATCTGCTTCGCGCACGATAGGGCAGACCACGATGCGCACATCAAAGTTCAGGTCACGCACCATCTTGTTGATGATGGCAACTTGCGCCGCATCTTTCTGTCCAAAGAAAGCAAAGTCCGGCTGCACAATGTTGAACAGCTTGGAGACGACCGTGGTGACGCCGCGAAAATGTCCGGGGCGCGAACCGCCGTCGAGTTTCTCACTCAGGCCTTCCACGTTCACCCAGGTGGTTGCGTCCGGCGGATATATCTCCTCAACCGACGGAAGAAAAACATAGTCGCACTTCTCCGCGGCCAGCATGGCTGAATCTTTTTCCGGGTCGCGCGGATACTTGCTGAAATCTTCCGTCGGGCCAAACTGCGTAGGATTCACAAAGACTGAGGTGATCACCACGTCAGCCTGCGCGCGCGCGGTGCGCACCAATGAGAGGTGTCCCTGATGCAATGCTCCCATGGTGGGCACAAAACCCACGCGCTTGCCGGCATGGCGCGCTTCTTTGCTTATCGCTGTGACTTCTGCGGCAGAAGTGAGAATGAGCATGGGGAAAAGCAGCTACTAGCCTCTAGCTGCTAGCTTGAATATCGAAACTGAACTGTGCTCCGCAATGTACTGTGCCATTTTGCAATCCGCCAAAAATCCAGAGCACGAAGCCT
>DASXIL010000572.1:0-2975 GCA_036497985.1 Candidatus Angelobacter sp.
GAATTCTGGTTGCTAAAGCGGTTTCAGAGATGGTGTACCTTGACGGGCTCACCTCAGTGGCTGAAGCCGATTTCTTCAACAGCAATACCGCAGGCATAAATGCCTGCTCCACCCGCTTGCGGGACACAGCAACTCTGGAACTGCTCTAGTAGCTGAATCCCGGTAAATCCACCCTCTTTGCGATGTGATCTTTAATCCAGTGGGCGTCCCACCATTCTTTGGGATCAATCTGGATGCCTTCCAGTTGCATGCTGAAATGAATGTGGTCGCCGCCGGCCATGCCGGTCATACCGCTTTTGCCCATGATCTGGCCGCGTTTTACCATGTCGCCCTCATGCACGTCGATTTCGCTCAGGTGGCCATAGATGGATTGCAATCCATAGCCGTGGTCCACCACGATGCAGTTGCCATAAATGCCCAGAGGCGCGGCATATACCACCCGTCCGTCATTGGTGGCTTCAACGCCTACATGCTGCGTAATGGAAAGATCGTAGCCCAGATGGACTTGCTGGTCGATTTTCTTTCCCTGGTAGATATAGTTGCGCACATCGGCAAAGTTTGCTTCCACCTTGGAATTGGATTGTTGCTTGAAAGGCTGCGACCACAGAAAATGGTCCGCGGTCTTCAGGCGCAGATCGGCCAGCGTCTTGTTATTGGCACGACGCATTTCACTATTGATCTTCACAAACCGCTCCACCAGATCGCCTGATCCGTTGGGATCGAGCTCATTCACTACCTTCTGGACGAACTTATCGTCCAACTGCAGATCGCGTACCCGATATTTGGGCTGTTCGTTCTTTGGGAACTGGTAAACCATCTGTCCAGTGACTTCATTACCGGCAGGATCGGTGGCATAAACCAGCGGAGGAGTTCCGGACGGCATGTTCCACGCAAAGGCAAAGAGTGAGAACAACCCAGGTTTGCCGCCGGGCATGGGCCAGCTGCGAAACTTCTGGTGGCCCACGCGCACGCCGGACTCGCTGGCGTATCCGGAAACATTGAAGGTTGCCAAATCCGCCATACCTAAATAAAGATAGTGCTGGTCTGAATCCACGCTGACGGACGGCGGCCGCGTGACGACTGTGATTTCGCGTTCGGTGCTGACCGTTTTTGCGCGAAAGTCATTCGACGTGGCTTCCACGATCAGGCGGGCCTTGCCGTCCCTGAGCTGTGGGGTGGTCTTGGCGCCGGCATTGAAGGTGTATGCAGCGTCCGCGACCCCACCCTTCCAGCGCAAACGATGCGCAGGCTGCTCCATCTCCCAAACCTTGTAGCTGGAGCCGTTCTGCTCAACCGTGGCGCCGGCGCTGCGAATGCCATGAGGATCGCTAACCTTGATGGTGATTGGAGTGGACTGCCCCAGCGCCGTAAGCGATGGCGGCAGCGCGACTACCGGAGTGGAAGACATGAAAAGTAGAGCCATAACTGGCACAACAATCAACAGGAAGAGGATGAGAAAGAAGGTACGCATGATTGAAATTTCAGAATAGCACGAACCAGAATGCAGAGAAGGGCGACTAGGGCATTTGCTCTAAGGCGTGGCGGAGAGGTAGTCATGTGCCAATCTGATGGAAGCCCGGAATTGTACGGTACCACAGTTTGCGTTTCCGCTCGGCGTTGTCAACTGCAGCTAAACCTCTTCTGCCGCAGTGTTGTGTTGCCCGATGTGCTCATTCAATTGCGTGGCTGAACATTCTGGTTCATCCGGAAGAAATTAGCAGGATCATAATGTGACTTAACGGCCAGCATCCGTTCCCAGCGTTCCTGATAAGCTTCGGGCACACGGTCCTGCTCGTCGCCGCTCATAAAATTCACATAAACGCCCGGCTTCATGGCAGGCCGTAGCCCAGCAAAGAGTCCGCGGATCCAGGAAATATGGTGTGCATCCTCGGCGGGTTCCGCCCAGTTTGCCAGAAGATTCATGATAAAGGGAGCGCTACGGTCGCCGAAGGACGTTTCTCTGGCATCCACCCGCCCTGCTGCGCCGCCAAGATATGCAAGTTCTATCTGGGTTTGCGCAGAAGGAATGGTGGCAACCGCTTCGATCATGTGATTGATCGTGCCATCATCGAGCCGGCTGAAATAGCCCGACTTGGTGTAATAGCGCCGGCCATGTGGGAAATCAGAATCGGCCATAGTCTGCAGCGCCAGGAAGGGAACAACCCGGCTACGCACCGAGTCGCGATCGCACAATGAAAGCGCGCGCTCAAGATAACTTTGTCCCGCTTCAGCATCGCCTGTCCAAACCAGCGAATTGCCGGCAACAGGACGCCCGCGGAGAGCAGGCGGCACTTTTTGCGAATGGGGCGCCAATCGCAGATCGATGTTCCATTTCAAATCCAGCGGAGCTTCTGCCATGAAATCACGCCAGAATTCCAGAAGTGGACGAATGCCGCGCTCCGGGCACAGCCCTTCAGCCAGTACCAGAGAGCTGAGTGGATGCAGCTTGACTACAAATTCCGTTACTACACCAAAGTTGCCGCCGCCTCCGCGGAGTGCCCAGAACAAATCGGCGTTAGTCGTGGCGTCGGCGCGCAGGAGTGAGCCATCCGCTGCGACGAGGGAAAACGCTTCAACATTGTCACAGGACAAGCCGAACTTACGCGTGAGCCATCCGGTGCCGCCGCCCAGAACCAGGCCACCGGCGCCGGTATGCGAGACTACGCCGGAGGGAAAAACAAGACCCACTTTCTGGGTTGCCCTATCAATTGATCCCAGCAGGCAGCCTCCAGCAAACCGCGCACGGCGCGCTTCAGGATTGACAGTGACCTGCCGCATGCGCGAGAGATCAATCACCATTCCGCCGTCGCAGGTACTGAAGCCGGCAAGGCTATGTCCACCGCAACGGACAGCCGTCAGCAGCCCTGCGGAGGAAGCCGCGCGAATCGCGCTTTGAACGTCACAGACATCGGCGCAACGTGCAATCAGCCCCGGTCTGTGATCGAACATGCCGTTCCATATGCCGCGTGATCCTT
>DASXIL010000573.1:0-3395 GCA_036497985.1 Candidatus Angelobacter sp.
CGAACCTCTCTCCGGACCTCCCGCAAGCAAGCCTCACGAGCCGACGCAGCCACCGCCACTTCCGGCGTCGCCGGTGCCCCGCGTTTCATCCGTGCCTAGCCCTGCGCCTGCGGCCCATTCCATCCCAGTTGTACATAGCACCCCGCCGCCTCTGACCTTTGCCCATACTCCGCCCGAGGCCGATCTCGAATCGCGTATCGGTGGTCGCCTCGCGAACCGCGTAGGAATCATCCTCTTGATCTTCGGCGTGTCGTTTTTTCTGAAACTGGCTTTCGACAATAACTGGATCGGTCCGGCTGGGCGAATCACCATCGGCATCCTGATTGGCCTCGCGTTGCTCCCGTGGAGCGATTATCTGCGCAAGAAGGGCTACACCTACTTTTCCGAAGGAATCGCAGGACTCGGTGCGGCCACCTTATACCTATCGATCTGGGCCGGGTGGCATTACTACGCGCTGTTCACCCGGGAAATGGCGTTCATCGCAATGATTGCCGTCACTGCCGTGCTGGCGTTCATTTCCTTGCGGCGCGACTCTCTGCGGTTGGCGATGCTGTGCCTGGTGGGCGGCGGATTCCTCACCCCGATCTTGCTGAGCAATGGCACGAACAATGAAGGAGCGCTCTTCAGCTATCTTTCTGTCCTTGACGCCGGACTTCTTTGGATGGCGGTACGCAAAGAATGGAAAGGGCTGGGTGGCGTCAGCCTGATTCTCACCCAACTCTACTTTTGGGGCTGGTACCTCACCTACTACCGGCCGTCAGAATTGGGTATCACCTTGTTTTTCTCGACCCTTTTCTTTGTGGTGTACACAGCCGTTCCTCCGGCGCGCGTGCGAATTTGGCGGAAAGTTTTGGAAGAGGACTACCTGCTGCTTTTTGGCGCTTCACTATTTTATTTCGGTTCGCTCTTTTCGATGTTGTGGCACAGTGATCGCGATCTGCTTACATTTTTGGCTCTATTGTTAGCGGCGGTCCATCTGGGTCTCGCCTGGCTGGTTGCCCGCGATGCGAAGGAAGAGACCTTCGAACTGCGCACCGCCTACTTCGGACTCGCCATCCTGTTCGCAACTGCGACCATACCCATCAAGCTATCCGGAAACTGGATCGCCATTGCCTTTGCCATAGAAGCCGCGACGCTGCTCTGGGCCGGCTTTCAGCGCGATAAAAAGTTACTGCGCGCCTACGGCTACGCTCTTTTTGCAGTGACGGTCGCTCGGAATCTGGCAGTCCCGCCACGTGGCGGCACTCTGCTTCTGAACGAACGATTCCTGACCTACCTGATCGTCGTGGCGTGTCTCGCCGGTGCCGCCTACGCTGGCAAGAAGTTTGGCCAAGCGCTCTTGGACTGGGAAGGTCCGCTAATCTCGCTTCTGTGTATCGCGGCAAACGTCTATGCCTTGGCGGCAATTTCTTTGGAAGTCACCGATAATATTCGCGGGGACTATTTCCAGGGCTTATGGCTGATAGGCTTCTGGAGCGTATACGCCGCGGCCCTGTTTGCGTTCGGCGCCGAAAGGAAATCGCCGCTGCTAAGGTGGCAAGGCTTGGTGTTGTTTACTTTTGTATTTTTCGCCACATTTCTGCTGCCATTGTTTGAAAGCAATTCCCGCGCGCTAAGTCCGTTTTTGAACGAACGCTTTCTCACCTACATGATTCTCGTAGGTTCGCTCGCCGTAGTGTTGTGGTTCGGCCTTCAGAAACGCGAAAACCTGGGTGATGGCGAGACTAAGATTGTGGCGCTGTTTTCCATCTTGATCCATTTGTACGCGATCTACGCCCTCTCCGTGGAAGTCTGGAATTTGTTTGCCAATGGTCCCGGCGGATTCCACCAATCGAGCTTGGCGCAGCACTTGGCACTCACGGTTCTGTGGACGACCTATGCGGGCGCGCTATTTGCCTTTGGAATTAAAAAACAGAATGCCTGGTTGCGCTGGCAAGCGCTGGTGCTGTTTGGCGTAGTAGTAGTGAAAGTTCTTTTCTACGACATTTCGTACCTGGAAAAGTTCTATAGGGTTTTATCGTTCTTGTTGCTGGGCATCGTGCTGGTGATTGTCTCATTCCTTTACGAACGAAAGCTTTCCCGAGAGCGCTGAGAGATAAAAACCTTATTCTCAGTAATGGTTGCAGACCTTTAGGGATCACGTACTAACTATCGCCCGTTTGCGGTGATAGCGTGCCAGCCCCAGCCACGACAGGTGAAACGAACCCGTAAAATTATAGTGCGCAATCTCGTCGGGCGGCAGCGATTGTGCCGCATCTGCGGCAACTTCTTGTCCAAAAGCACGCATAGCCGCCTCATCGTCCACCTTCTCGCCCAGTACCCGCGCGGTGAAATCACTCCAGTGGTGTAGACGCTCGCGATAGTTGGCGATGTGTCGCGCAGGATCATCCGAATATCCAAAGTGCGTCAAAAACAGCCGCTGCGGATGCAGGTTGCCGATCGCGTCCAGCGAATTATCCCAGAGCTCAATGTCTATGTCCGGTGGAGGCGTAGCCGGAAGCACAAAGGGATGACCCTGTATGCAGATGCCCGCGGTATCGCCGACGAAGGCCACCTGTTCCGACGGATCAAAATAGGTTACGTGGTGAGACGCGTGCCCCGGCGTATAAAGGACTTGCAGATTTCGCGATCCTACGGCAATCGTTTCACCTCCGTTCAGTGCCACAAGGTTTTCCGCGGGAACGGGCAGAAAATCACCGAACAACGTTTGCATATCCCCGCCATAGAGTCTCCCTGCACTGTTCAGCAACTTTGAAGGATCGACCATGTGCGGCAACCCCCGCGCGTGTACATAGACGCGGAGTTGCGGGTTTTCCTGTACCAGCGAACCCGTGGCGCCGGCATGATCCAAGTGAATATGCGTCAGCAGAATCGCGTGAAGATCTTTGACCGTTAATCCCTGAACCGTCAGTTGCTCCCGGAGACTGGGGATCGTAGATGAGGGACCGGGATCAACCAGCGCTGCGGTATCACCGGCGCGCAGCAGACCGGTGGCGATGGCGCGAGCATGTCCTGCCCAATTCAAATCCAAGGCGATCGTTGGAATCATAGAAAAAGAAGTGTAACGCAAAAGCGCTCCGCGAGGTCTCAATGACAATATTTGAATCCGAGGCAGACGCCCGTGCATCTGTATAGGAAGCAAACTCGAAGGGGATGGTGCGACCTAAGGAATTGCTTGCAGATTGATGAAGTTATGGAATATGCTTTGGGCGGACAGCGACTTGTTTCCATCCGTGTCCTCGCTCAACGCGAGTAAATCGGTTGCATATCCGCCCAAGAAAAGTTTACGAAACAAGCTGAATGCTGCGTGAATACACCGGCAGCCGTCCATCACAGCAGGCGGGCTCGAAGGGAATACACGCAGCAAATCAGGGGAATCCTAGGATGTGTTAGGG
>DASXIL010000574.1:0-5957 GCA_036497985.1 Candidatus Angelobacter sp.
GCACCGGTTCCACATTAAGGACCAGGTTTTCTATCGAGCGAACAACCACCCTATGGCCGGCGTTAACATTCACCGGAGAGACAGCATCCCAAAGCTCGCCCTTGACGAAAACCTTGCCGGAAGGCGTGAGAGGGGCACAGACAATTCCCACTTCGCCGACCATTCCTTGCTCGCCGGTTACCACCTTGTTTCTCCGTGCCTTTAGAGCGATGGTCATGAGAAAGATCGTGATCGCCCCCAGAGGCAGGCTGACTCCCAGGGCCGTCCAGATATTGACGCGCATCTCAGGGATCGGGCCGTCAATCAATAGAAGGCCGCCCAAAATCATCAGCACCATGCCGCCTGCTCCAAGAACGCCATGCGTCTGATACTTGGCTTCAAGCACAAAAAATGCGAAGGCCGACAAGATCAGTACCAGCGCGATGGAACGGAACGGCAGCAGATTCAGTGCGTAAAAAAAGAGCAGAAGCACGATGAAGCCAATCGCGCCGGGAACGATTGCACCGGGATGGTTAAATTCAAAATAAATACAAAGCAAGCCAACGGTGAAGAGCAGGTACAGCACATTCGGGTCCATTAGAAACGCCAGAATGTGAAGCTTCGTGGTCATTTCGTAGAGACGAACGGGTTTGCCTGTGACGTGAAGCACGGTTTTGGAGCCGTCAAACCGGGTGACGGTCTTGCCCTCGAGCTGTGTGAAAAGGTCGTTTTCATCTTTGGCGATGTAGTTGATCAAGTTCTTTTCCATGGCCTCTTCCGCGGTAAAAGCCTTGGACTCCTTCATCGCGCTCTCTGCAACTTCAACATTGCGACCGCGTTTGCCCACGTAAGACCTGAGTAGTGAAGAGGCATAATTTTCCATCTTCTCTTTCATCACCGGATCCATGGTGACGCCATCACCCCGTACAGGATGCGCTGCACCGGCGTGGGTACCCGGCGCCATGGCCGCAACGTCTGCGGCCTCGAGAATGAAGAAGCCTGCTGAACCGGCATCACTTCCTGCCGGCGATACATAAACAATCACAGGAACTGGCGATGCAAGGATCTTTTGGATAATGCGCTCCATCGGGCCCATAATGCCGCCCGGAGTATTCAATTCAAAAAGCAGAGCGTCAGCGTGGGTGCGTTGCGCTTCCTGAATGGCGCGGTCAACATACTCCGCTGTGATGGGATTAATGGTGTCATCCACCACGATCTTCAGCACGTCTGCTGAGGCAGCGCGCGAAGCCAGGAACATCGCAAGTACGATTGCGAATCTGGAAACAGCGGTTTTCGAAAATAGACTACGCATAATTCTTACCTCTAAGGATGCTCAGACGTTGCTTTGCCTGCGGCCCTTGATGCAATCTCGCGCTTGAGCGCCGTCGCCGCGGCACTTGCAGGATCAAGGACCAAAGCACGGTCAACATTTTGCTCGGCTGCAGCCGATTTGTTTTCCGCCAGGTCCAGCCGGGCCATCACCAGATACGCCTCAGCGGTCGGCTGTAACTTTATGGACATGCGGGCCTCATTGCGTGCGCCCGGGATGTCCTGGTCGGTTTCAAATACTGCTGCCAAACCCGCATGAGCGCCCGGACTGCTGGGATCAAGCACTACAGCTTCTCTAAATTCCTTTTCCGCTTCCCCAGGCAAGCCGGATTGCAGCAGCTCATAGCCGTGCTGCACGTGAAATGTGGCATGGCTTGCCGGGTCAGAATTAGCCATGCGTGCCTCATTTGTATTTTCGATTTCCAGGGCAATCTGGCGGAAAGTGGATTCGTCAAAGTTGCGCTTGATTCGCTCCAACGGCATGCGGGCAGGTTGTGTCCCGGAAACAACTGACTCCAAGAAGCTTTTCGCCTCTGCGTCAGGGTGAATGGCCAACAGCTCGCGTAACTCGCGAGCTGCTCCCTGCGCGTCGCCTTCTCGGAACAGCGTTACCGCCAGATTGAAGCGATAATCAGGCTCGTTGGGGTCGGTTTGCACTGTCTTTTCAAAATAGCCGCGCGCACTCTTCTCCCCGCGACGCGCTGCAATCACGCCCAGATTGTTTAAGACTTCAATCAATGGCAATCGCGCAGCAAGGGTCTGGAAGGCGCTTTCTGCTCTGTCCATGTGGCCCGCGTAGAACGTTGCCAATCCAAGATAGAACTGCGCTTCATTGGCATTGGCGTCACTCTTAGGGATACGCGCCAACCAGCTTGCGGCCGATTCATAATCCCGTACTTTGTAATAGCTTTTCCCAAGTTGCAACATGGCAAGAGCGTGCATCGGCTCCAGGCGCACGGCTTCTTTAAAATATTTGATCTTTTCCTGATTGTTGGCTGCTGTGATGCCGCGCACATAGTTCTCCAGAACATCTGGTCTTTGAGCAGGGAACTGCGCCACAAAGCTTTCTTTGGAAGAGGCGCCGGGGTTTAATGCATTAAGGATGTCCCATGCCAGAGCCATCTGGATGCTGATGAGGTTTGTAAGTGGGCCAGACTCAGCGAATTCTGGACTAAGGCGAAGCCGTTCCATATCCATAACGCTGGCGTGCGTTGTAATGGTGTCTTGATTGATGCGGTAGTCGCCCATGACTAAATAATCGGCATCCAGTTGCTGGCCTACCTGATATAGAGTGGCGCGCGAGGGCTTCGCGCCCGGAGGTATGCCGAGGCGGTCGAAAGCGTTGAGGCGGTCGTCACGTCCCATGATGAAAAAGCCGCTGGGGGCCAGCCGCGTGCTCAAAACCTCAGGAAAAGACTCGCTAATCCAGTCGGTCCCTGCCGTGTTGGAAGTATTCTCAAAAGGTATGATCAACAGCAGCCGGCTCACACGGGCAGGGCCGGGATGCTGCTGGACCGAAGAGGGAACTGCCAAGGCGGCCAGAAACAGCAGTGAGAGAACAATACCAGCTGGTTTTCTCAAGATAAGTAAATTATAGGCCAAATAACTTCCGTCCCTCGCCGCAAAGGCACTGGGCCTGGATCTTCCGGAATCGGGCAAAATTGCCGGTGATCAGGGAACCTCTAGACCACAAAGCGCACAGGGGAAAGATTGAGTGACGGGTGCGAATTCCCGCTCGGAATTTTTTGCCCGGAGGTGTGTCATTTTGGGACAGCGCACCTCGATTAAAACCGCGAGCAGACGAGAAGAAACTTTGTTCGCATACTAAAATGATTGTCTTAATTTTCTACGCAGAAGTAAATGGCTATCGTGAAAGGAGCACAAATGAAAAAATTCCTGACAGCAGCTTTCATGACCACGACCCTGACAGCCGGTGTGATCTCCGTTCATGCCCTTGGCACGAAAGCACAAGCCAGTTCGTGTGGAGTCAGCTGTATAGCCCCTAAATTGAGTTGTCCTGGCGGCTGTTTTTGTGACTTGACGCAGGGCAATGGCATCGATACAGGCGTTTGTGTCTCCAGGCATTAAAGAATTCACCGCAAAGGACGCGAAGGAAAGAATTTTTACCGCAGCAGAGGTCGCAGAGGCAGGACGATTTCAGATTAATTGTAAGTACAAAAACCTTCTTTTCCTTTGCACCCTTTGCGGTGAGAATAATAAATGGCACGCTCTGAATTGGTTCGGTGATTCAAATCGTGAAAGGAGCAAACCCATGAAGAAATTTCTGACAGTAACTTTGTTTGCCGCAACACTGGCGACCAGTGCCCTGTCCGTTCAGGCCCTGATCGTGAAACCGAAAGCCCACGCGGCGTGCGGGAACGCCTGTATCGCTCCACACTTCAGCTGTCCGGGCGGCTGTTTCTGTCAAATCAGTGGCATTGACACCGGCGTTTGCACGAAGCGTTGATGGTGATTTTACCGCTTTCTCTGCAATCCCGAGCGTAGTGAGGGAACCCTATCCACTGACAAAGTTTGTAAGTGCACGAATCCAGGAGATCAAAAGAACGCTGTGAAATCATGATCCGTCAAAACAGCGAGGGCGATAAGGGTCCCTCGTTGCGCTCGGGATCTCAGCTCTTCGTCCTGACTGGAGCCGGCATCAGCGCGGAGAGCGGAATTCCTGTCTTCCAGGGAACCAGTTGGCATGGCCACAGCCATTACGAACTAGCGAACATTGAAGCCTGGGAGCGCGACCCGCAGCTGGTTTGGGAGTATTACTCTGACCGTCGCTCCAGCGCCCGCGATGCTAAACCTAATGCAGCACATGTTGCCCTGGCCCGGTGCGAAGGCAGATTATTTCTCTGCACGCAAAACGTGGATGGCCTGCATGAGGCCGCGGGATCGCAAGACGTGGTCCACATCCACGGCAAACTGTTTGAGAGCAGGTGCGCCGCGAATTGCGGCCGTCCTGCGTTCGCCGACAACAACAGTTATGCGGCGGGTGAGCTGCCACGCTGCGTTTGCGGGGCGCCGGTGCGACCCGATGTTTGCTGGTTTGGCGAGCAGCCGTATCAACTCGACCGCATTTATGACGCGTTGGACGAGTGCGATACGTTTATCGCCATTGGGACCTCGGGATCAGTGCAGCCGGTGGCGAGCTTTGTAACCATGCTCAAGCAAAGGCCGCAACCTGTCCGGACGATTTTTCTGGGGCTGACGGAACCTGCAAATGCCCGGTACTTTGATGAAGTCCATCTTGGGCCGGCAGCCGAACTGGTTCCGGCAATGTTGCACTCATGGATGAAAAGCAAATAACAACTTCGCCATAACCATCGTTGAAGACGGAACTTTCGCCGGTAGGGGGCTTTGGAGCGGGAGACGGGGATCGAACCCGTGACGTCCAGCTTGGGAAGCTGGCATTCTACCACTGAATTACTCCCGCCCTAGAGAGCTGTAACTGCCGAAATTGTAACACTGTGCGGGTTCTTGCAGAACCTGAGCGGCCCGCTTTGGAGCCGCTTTGGACATACCGTCCCAAATTGGCACTAAAAAGAGTTACGGCGAAACTCTTTTGCGGTTCAGGTCTATCTCGCAAGAGTTCCCGCTTATAATGACGCGGGATTACAAGCATGTTTGTGCTCACGCGATATCTTTCGTCTTTGCTCGTTCTTCTGATTGGTCTTCTCGCTCAAGCGCTTCCAACCGAAGGTCCAATATCGGTGGAAGGAACCGTGACAAACAAACTCACAGGCGCACCAGTTAAGGGAGCGCACGTAATCTATACCCGGATTGCCTCCGCTGCCGTTCCGGCTGCTTCGCCCATTAGCCGGGATTCCGACCTGCAAGGCCGCTTTCAACTTGAACTTGCACCTGGTTCGTATCGTTTATGGGTGGAGCGGGAAGGTTTTGCGCGCCAGCACTATGGCTCCACTGTTCCGGAGAGTACTGGCAGCGTGTTGACAGTTGCACCGGGTCAGGAGTTTCGCGACCTGGTATTTAGAATTACTCCATTAGGCGCGCTTTCCGGCCGCATTTTCGATCAAGATGGAGATCCTCTACAGGGTGTGGGCATTCAGGTCATGCGTGTGAGCTATTCGAGCGGCATGCGACAGCTCATTCCCGTCACTGGCGCAAGTTCTAACGATCGCGGAGAGTACCGCTGTTACGATCTTCCTGCGGACCGCTATTTCATTCTTGCCACTCCAAAGGGATCGCCGCTTTCTCATCCAATCGAAACGGGTGCCCTTGTGCCGGAGGTGCAAGATGCTTTTGTGCCTCTCTATTATCCCGGTGTGCTTGAGCTGGAGTCTGCATCCGCGGTTCCTGTGCCTGAAGGTGGTGATATTCAGGAAATAAACTTTCGCATGCAAAGTGTCAGCGCCTCCACGCTGCGAGGCCGAGTGCTGGGTTCGCTGAAGATTGCCCAAATCCAGGTACAGGTTGTTCTTGCTCATAATGAACATGGATTCGCGTCTTACATTGATCGGTCGACGGCTGCGGTGGACCCCGACACCGGGAAATTTGAAATAAGACGCATAGCCCCCGGATCATATTTTCTGGTCGCGTCTCAGTTGATTAAGGGAGAATTATTTTCCGCAAGGGTACCCGTGGAAGTAACGGCAGGCGTACCAACTGAGGAAATCACTATG
>DASXIL010000575.1:0-3801 GCA_036497985.1 Candidatus Angelobacter sp.
TCACCGATTTTGAGCCGCCGCAACCCGCCATCAGCGAGACAAACAGGAGAATGAGGGCCATTCCGGTAAAAAGCGGGCAGCGTGCATTTTTTCCCTGCATCTTGAGAAACACTTGATTGCGCATAATATAGAAGAGAGTTCAGTGTAGATTCTTGCGGGGATTTCTTCAACACCACCACGGCCAATTTCGGCGCCGGGTTTGGCGATCTTTACGTGCCGGTCGCGCTGGTCAGGCCATGCCGGTGTTTAGGGCGTTCTCGGAAAAAATCTTGATTCAAGCTTGTTTCAAGAACGGATCTACAAGGAAATGGGGCCTTCAGTTTACTTGGGTGATTCCATGTGTCTTTGCCCCGATTTGCCGGCTTGGGCCGTGTTGACGGAGTTGGGTTCCAGTTGCTATATTTATAAGGTTCCGCGAGTTCAATTAAGCTTGACTGTAGTGAGCTGTAACGTGTTTTTGCCCGAGGATTTGATCCGCTAGCAGGGCATGCCTCGCTGAAATGGTCCGCGCTACCTTCCCACGGAAGGGTATGCGGGCCAGGAGAACGAAACGGAGTGCCCCCGATCAGGCTCGGTGCCACCGTCGTTTCTCAACCACAGATAGGGTAATTCAATATTCTCCGCTGATTTGGCGGATTTATGGCTGCATGCTTCGCAGCCAGTCTCGCACCGCGGGATACTAAGCAGGTAGGACGCGCCCGTGTGCGCGGCCTTTTGCCTGTAAAAAAGAGCAAAAGTTTTTCAGTAGCGCTAGGGCAGGCAGTTGCAAGCTGCGAGGCCCTTGAAAAGCGGGTGAAGTGCTGAGAGAGCGCTGTCCCGCGCGAACATAGCACGAGGGCAAAGCAGCGCAGCTGCGGAGCCCTTGAATAGAAGAAGGAAATAACTTTGCCGACATTCAATCAGCTGGTTCGAAAAGGCAGGACGGCGCCGAATTACAAGACGGCCAGCCCTGCCCTGCAATCTTCGCCACAGCGCCGTGGCGTGTGTACGCGTGTTTATACGCAAACGCCCAAAAAGCCGAACTCCGCCCTGCGTAAAGTGGCCCGCGTGCGCCTGACAAACGGGATTGAAGTTACCACGTACATCCCCGGCGTCGGCCACAACCTGCAGGAGCACTCGATTGTGCTGATCAGTGGAGGCCACGTAAAGGACCTTCCCGGCGTCCGCTATCACGTAGTGCGCGGAACGCTGGATGCCACAGGCGTTGCAAATCGCAAGCAGGGACGCAGTAAATACGGCGCAAAGAGACCGAAGTAAGACAATCTTGGCAGTTCTGGCAATAGCAGAAGTAAGACAAAGATTTAGAGGATTTAAAGACGATGCCACGTAAAGGACATGTTCCAAAGCGCGACCCGATCGCGGACCCGATTTACAGCTCCACGCTGGTAACTAAGTTCGTGAACGCCATGATGTGGGGCGGCAAAAAATCCACCGCGCAGGGGATTTTCTATCAGTGCATGGAGAACCTGCAGGCCAAGGGCGGCGACGAAGCGCTGAAGCTCTTCAAAAAGGCCGTAGAAAACGCCAAGCCCATGCTGGAAGTAAAGACCCGCCGCGTGGGCGGAGCCAACTACCAGGTGCCGGTGGAAGTCAATCCGGACCGGCGTACCTCGCTGGCCATCCGCTGGATCGTGAGCTACGCGCGTGAGCGCGGCGAAAAAGGCATGGTGGACAAGCTATCGAATGAATTGCTGGACGCAGCCAACGGTCGCGGCGCGGCCATTAAGAAAAAGGAAGACGTGCATCGCATGGCGGAAGCCAACAAGGCGTTTGCGCACTATCGGTGGTAACGGGTTTTGAGTAAGAGGCGCGGCGTGCCGCGGCTTCTTTAAGGATTGAAAAATTTAAATTGTGAGACGCAGGAATTGCGTCTTCCCCCAGAAGTGAAGAGTTAAGGGAAATGCCCAGACAAGCTCCATTAGAACGTTGCCGCAACATCGGGATCATGGCCCACATTGATGCCGGCAAAACAACTACGACTGAACGTGTCCTGTTTTATACGGGCATCACGCATCGCATTGGCGAAGTGCATGAAGGCACCGCCACCATGGACTGGATGGAGCAGGAGCAGGAGCGCGGCATTACCATTACTTCTGCTGCCACCACCTGCACCTGGCGCGACATTCGCATCAATATTATCGATACGCCCGGCCACGTGGACTTTACCGCGGAAGTCGAGCGCTCGCTGCGTGTCCTTGATGGTGCCGTAGCAGTGTTTGACGCCGTGCATGGCGTCGAGCCGCAGTCGGAAACCGTATGGCGTCAGGCAGATAAATACGGCGTTCCCCGAATTTGCTTCATTAATAAGATGGACAAGATGGGCGCCGATTTTGAGCACGCCGTCGATACCATTCGCAAGCGCCTCAACGCCCGCCCCGTAGCCATTCAGATCCCCATTGGACAAGAAGCAGCTTTTAAAGGCGTTGTCGACCTGGTCGATATGAAGGCCATTTACTGGCGCGATGAGACCCTGGGCGCCAAATACGAAGTTGAAGAAATTCCCGCTGAGCTGAAAAAGAAAGCCGAAGCATTTCATGCGCAGCTGGTCGAGTCAGTCGCCGAGAATGACGACGAGATGCTGCATAAATTTCTGGAAGGCGAGGCCATCAGCGCCGACGAGCTCCGCGCTTCTCTGCGCAAGAGCGTAATCGACCTCAAGCTGTTCCCCGTCCTTTGCGGCACGGCCTTCAAGAACAAAGGCGTACAGACTCTGCTGGATGCGGTAGTCGACTACCTGCCTTCGCCGCTGGATATCCCTGCTACCCGGGGCCACGATCCCGATCATCGGGAAAAAGTTTTGGAGCGCAAGCCGGCAGATAATGAACCGTTTTCCGGGCTGGCGTTCAAGATCATGGCTGATTCGTTTGTCGGCCAGTTGGTGTTCGTCCGCGTGTACTCCGGCCATTTAAAGACCGGTGACAGCGTTCTGAACACCACCAAAGGCAAATCGGAGCGTATTGGCCGCCTGCTGAAAATGCATGCCAACAAGCGCGAAGAAATCAGCGAAATTTATGCCGGCGACATCTGCGCCTGCGTCGGGCTGAAGAATGTCACCACAGGCGACACCATCTGCTCGGAAAAAGCGCCGATCCTGCTGGAGTCGATCACCTTTGCCGCGCCGGTAATCTCCGTCGCCGTAGAGCCGAAGACGAAGAGCGACCAGGAAAAAATGGGCGTTGCCCTGAGCCGTCTGGCGCAGGAAGATCCCACGTTCAAGGTTGCCACCGATCCGGATTCAGGCCAGACCATCATCAGCGGCATGGGCGAGCTTCATCTGGAAATCATCATTGACCGCATGATGCGCGAATACAAAGTGGAAGCCAACGTGGGCAAACCGCAGGTGGCATACCGCGAAACCATTCGCAAAGAAGCCCAGGCCGAAGGCAAGTACATCCGCCAGACCGGCGGCTCCGGTCACTACGGCCACGTCAAGCTGCGCATCGGGCCCAATGAGATGGGCAAAGGTTTCGAGTTCATCAATGAGATCAAGAGCGGTTCCGTGCCTCGCGAGTTCTTCAAGCCGATTGAGCAGGGAGTCAAGCAGGCCATGGAAGGCGGCGTGTTGGCCGGCTATGAAATGGTGGACATCAAGGTCACGCTCTATGACGGCAGCTATCACGAAGTAGATTCCGACGAAATGGCCTTCAAGATCGCGTCTTCCATGGGCTTTAAGGAAGCGGCGCGCAAGGCTTCGCCGGTGCTGCTGGAGCCGATTATGAGCGTGGAAGTAGTAGTGCCGGAAGAATTCATTGGCATTATTATCGGCGACTTGAATTCACGCCGTGGACGCATTGAAGGCAT
>DASXIL010000576.1:0-1501 GCA_036497985.1 Candidatus Angelobacter sp.
AGCCCGTCAGCAGGGGAAGCGTGTTCGTAGGCCCGGCCGCGCGGATCATTACCGCGGCGACTTGAGAGAGTTCCATGGACCCCGATTCCGCATAGATCAGCGCGAGACAGAATAGCAGAAGGGATGATGATGACGCGGCAAGAATCAAGTACTTGATCCCTGCTTCGATCGATGCACTCTCGGTACGCAGATAGGAGATCAAAGCGTAGAGCGCCACGCTCAGCAGCTCCAACCCAAGAAAAAAGGATGCGAAGTGGCGGCTGACCACCAACACCATCGCGCCTGTGGCCGCAAGCAGTATGAGGAGATAAAACTCTTCGCGCTGTTCCTGGCGACGCTCCAGGTAGTCATAGCCAAACAAAAACACGAAGACTGCGGCGCAGAGGAGAATTGCCATGTAGAGAATCGAGTAGGAATCAAGAATGAATAAGCTGGTGACCTGCCGCGGCACAGCGGACGCCGCAAACGGAAGGCTCCCCAATGCGGCCGCCAAACCAATCAGCGAAATCATGACGGCAACTTTGTGATTGCGCTGAATTGCGATCGCGATCATTAAAACGACTGCGGTCGTTGACACCGTAATCAACGGCAACAATGCAGTAAAGTCAGCGGCGCTCATGTCTTATCTCCTGACGATCTCTTTTGGGAACGCACACTGCTGTACAGCGGCAAGGCCCGGATGCACTGTGTTCAGGACAGGTTGCGGATAGAGACCTATCCAGAGAAGCAGGGCCATCATGAGGCCAAGAATCGCCGATTCGCGAAGCCGCGTATCCGGAAGCTTCCAATGATGCGGGTTGGGGCCCTGGAATGCACTCTGTGCAAACTTCAACCCGTAGAGAGTGGCCGCGAGAAGCCCCAGTGTCGCAACGACGGTGAGGCTGACGTTTGCCCGGTAAGCCCCCAGGAGAACGAGAAATTCACCAACGAAATCGCCGAGTCCTGGAAGCCCGAGCGAAGCCATGGCAAAGACGAGGCCCGCTCCGCTTAGCGCCGGCATAGTCTCCCATAGGCCGCCCATATTCGAGATATCGCGAGTATGCAATCTTTCCTGAATGAACCCGGCGAGGATGAATAGTGCGCCGGTACTGATTCCATGGCTGATCATCTGGATCACGGCGCCTTCCAATGCGATTTGGTTTCCGGCGAAGACTCCGAGCAGCACGAATCCCATGTGGCTGACGCTGGTGTAGGCAACGAGGCGTTTGAGATCGGTTTGGGCGACGGCTAGCACTGCGCCGTAAAGAATTCCGATGACGCCGACTGTCATCATGATGGGAGCGAATTCACGCGATGGACCTGGAAAGAGAGGCAATACGAAGCGGATCAGCCCGTACGCGCCCGTCTTCAGCAGAAGTCCGGCCAGGATGACGCTACCGGCGGTGGGAGCTTCGGTGTGTGCATCCGGGAGCCATGTGTGAAATGGAAACGCTGGTAGCTTCACCGCAAACGCAACGAAGAATCCAACCATCAGCAGACGTGCTGTACGGGGCGACAGCGT
>DASXIL010000577.1:0-11617 GCA_036497985.1 Candidatus Angelobacter sp.
CGGCGACGTGCGCGGGCGGACATGCTTGATTATCGATGACATTATCGATACGGCAGCCACGCTGGTGAAGACCGCTGACGCGCTGAAGAGCGCCGGCGCGGCAAAGGTTTATGCCTGCGCGTCGCATCCGGTGCTGAGCGGCCCGGCGATTGAGCGCATCTCGAAATCGCAACTGGAACAGGTGATAGTTACCAACACCATTCCGCTCACGGGCGCGGCGAAGTCCGAGCCCAAAATTAAAGTTCTGTCGATTGCCGGCCTGCTGGGCCGCGCAATCCAATCCATACATGAAGAGACTTCCGTCAGCTCGCTGTTTGCGTGAGCAGCTGAGGGAAGCGGAGAAGAAGGAAGAGACAAATGAGTGCACAGGTAGAAGTTGTTGAAGCCCAACCCAGGCCGGACAGTTCGCGCGGCAAAAACGAAGCGCGGCGTTTGCGCGTGAGCGGCCGCGTACCGGCCGTGGTTTATGGCGCAAAAAAAGACACCGTGTCTGTGAGCCTGGACCCGAAAGTGATTTCGCGGATCCTGGCGTCTGCGAGCGGCCACAACACGATTTTTGACCTCCAAGTGGGCAGCGCCGAGAAAACCAAAGCGATGATCGTGGACTGGCAGTTTGAACCTGTCCGCGGCAGCATCCTGCACATTGACCTGAAGCGCATTGCCATGGACGAGAAAATGCGCGTGATGGTGCCGATCCATCTGGTGGGCGAAGCGGTTGGCGTAAAGCAGCAGGGCGGAATCATGGACCAGATCATCCGCGAAGTTGAAATTGAGTGCCTGCCCGGCGACATTCCAAGCCACATTGATGCTGATGTTTCCGCGCTGGAATTTGGCGTAGTGCTGCGCGTGAAAGACCTGCCGCATGGCGGCAAGCTGAAATTCATTACCCCTGAAGACCAGGGCGTAGCGCACGTAACGGCAGTGAAGGAAGAAGTTGTGGCAACGCCTGATGCAGCAGCGGCGGATGCGGCAGCGGGCCCGGCTGAGCCCGAGGTCATCAAGAAGGGCAAGCAGGAGACTGAAGAGGGCGCTGAAGCTGAAAAAGCTCCTGCCGCCAAAGAGAAGAAGTAACGGCGGTGAGGCTGATCGTTGGGTTGGGAAATCCTGGTATCGAATACCAGTTCACTCCCCACAATATCGGCTTTCTTGCCGTTGACCGGATAGCCGAGCAGTGCGGAGTAATGATCGATAACCGGCATTGCAAGGCGCTGACAGCCAGGACCAGAATCGGCAATGAAGAGGTCCTGCTGGCCAAGCCGGAAACTTACATGAACCTGAGCGGCATGTCAGTGCTGGAGCTGGTCAGGAAGTATGAAGTTGAACCGCAGCAGGACTTGATCGTGATTTATGACGAGCTTGACCTGCCGCTGGGAATGATAAGGGTCCGGGCGCGGGGATCGTCGGCCGGGCACAACGGAATGCAGTCGATCATTAACGCGCTGCAGACTGAGGAGATTGGGCGGACCAGGATCGGCGTCGCGCCGGACGATCCGAAAAAAGGCGGAGCGAAATATATACTCGCGCCTTTTCGCAAGTCGCAGATGGTGGCAGTGGACGAAGCGCTGGACCTGGCTGCGCAGGCGGTGAATGTGATCGTGAATGAGAGCATTCTGATCGCCATGAATAGATTTAACCGGAAGAACAAGCCGGAAGAAGAAGGTACTTAGTATTGGTACTTGGCAAGACCGCAATTTTTGAAATCAAAGCCGCGAAGCCGACTGGCGCGCTGAGCGGCTCCGCTTCAAGTGCTGAAAGAGCTTCAGGTCCATCGAAGCTTTAAAGCGGTTTGGAGCGAAGCGACTGGAGAAGAAGATGCAACGAAGCTATGAAGTAATGTTTATCGTACGGCCTGACCTGTTGGAAGAAGACATGGACAAGCTGATCGCAACGCTGCAAGGCCATGCCACCACGGCCGGGGCAACGATACAGAACACTGAGAAGATGGGAAAGCGCCGCCTGGCGTATGACGTCAAGAAGTTTTCTGACGGCCAGTATGTGCTGTTTGTGCTGCAGGCTGACGGCAAGGCCATCCATGAACTGGAGCGCCGTCTGCGCGTCTCTGAGCCGGTGATCAAGTTCATTACCGTGCGCACCGACGAAGAAAACCAGCGCCTGGACAAAGTACGCAAGCTGCGTGAAGCCAAGGTAAAGCGCCCGCCGGCAGGATCACAGCAGGCTGAGGCGGCAGAGAGCACGGCGGCTGTTTAAAGGCGGCTTTTGGCTCTTGGCTGTTAGCTCCTGGCTTTGACTCGTTACTTGTTGCTGATTCGACGATGCGATGGGTAGCAGGCCAAAGAAGAATTTCAAATCCGGGACTCGTCAAAAAAAACGGGCAGGATTTATAAAATCACCATTTTGAAAAGAAAAGATTTGCGTGCTGTGGAGCGCGCTGCTTGAAGGAGAAACATGGCTGACGACAATCAGGAAGTATCAACACCATCGCCACGGCCTCAGGGTGGAAGGCCGGATGGCCCGCGACCAGATCGTGGACCGGGCGGCCGCGAAGGCGGCGGCGGGCGGAAATTTTTCCGTCGCAAGAAGGTCTGCAAGTTCTGCGTGGAGAAAATTGACGACATCAACTATAAGGACGTTCGCCTGCTTGGGCAGTTCGTGGCGGAGCGGGGGAAGATTGTCCCACGGCGGTTAACGGGAGTGTGCACGCCGCACCAGCGCCGGCTCACGTCGGCTATTAAGCGCGCGCGCAACATTGCGTTGCTGCCGTTTGCCGCGCGGTAAGGCTCTCACCACAGAGGACACAGAGGAGCACGGAGGAAAGCGAGTCTCTCGACCTCAGTGGCTGAAGACCGGTGGATTGAGAAGGCGTTGATGCAGGGCTGAAGCCCTGCTCCACCCCGCGACCCGAGGCAGGTACTCAGGCGCTGGGTGCAGGAAATGAAAAGTATCTATGTGGTATTGAGAGATTGTTAACTGGAGATTCTGAAATGGAAGTCATTCTTAAAGAAGATGTTCCCAAGCTGGGCCACCGCGGCGAGGTCGTGAAAGTCGCTGAAGGATATGGCCGCAATTACCTGTTGCCGCACAAGCTGGCCATTGAAGCCACCACGGCGAACCGCGCCGTGATCGAGCAGATGAAGCAGTCCGCCGTGCGCAAATCAGCCGTTGAAAAAACCGCTGCGGACGCGCTGGCGCAACAACTGGATGGCACCGCACTCAGCTTCCAGCGCAAAGTCGGCGAAAAAGACCACTTGTTCGGGTCGGTCACCACGTCTGACATTGCGGAAGCGCTGGAGCGCAAAGGCTTCAACATTGACCGGCGCAAGCTCCAGCTCAATGATCCAATTAAGAGCCTGGGCGAATTTGAAGTGCCGGTGCGCCTGCATCGTGACGTGATCAGCAAGATCAAGGTTACGGTGGAGAAAGAAGCGGAAGCCTAGCTTCAAAACGAAGAAAAACTGACCGCGGATTTTCGCGGATGAACGCCGATTAAGACGATCAGCGTACATTCGCAAATAATCCGCGGTCAGTTTTTGCGGAGTTGGTTAAGGCGCGGCTTTCATTGCCGCTGACTTTCGCCTGCAGATGGGCCAAAGCCGCAACGTCCGCGCCAGCTTTGCCTGGCTTGTTCACGCTCTTCGGGCGTCATGCGCTCCCAGCGCTCATCCATACGCTCTTGTATGCGACGGCGGAAGCCGGAACGAGGGCCACGAAAACCATGGCTGCCAAAGAGTATCCGGCACAGTACCAGAATTCCCAGCGCCTGCCAGAAGGTAATCTGACGCCAGCCGAAGAGCGAGGGCAGCAGCCAATTCCACAGGTGCAGCACTATCTCGCCGCCGACAAAGATAAAAAGCGCTATCCCCAGAATCGCCACCGGAGCTATCCACAACAATCTCTTTCTCCTGCTCATATATGTTTCCTCATGCTTTCAAAAATTATGGCTTCGTAAATTCGTCATAAATGGTTTGCAATCGCTCTCGGAGATGGAGCACCGCATAGCGTTTGCGCGAGAGCAGCGTATTCACGCTCACGCCGGTTTCTTCTGCCAACTCTTTGAAGCTGCGCCCTTCCAGTTCATGCGCGACGAATACCTCTCGCTGTTCGTCAGGAAGTTCGTCGAGTGCAAGCTCCATCTCGTCTAGAAGAAGCTTGCGCAAGTAGAGAGCTTCCGGGCCGGCATCGGGCGAAGGCAGCAGATCTTCAATCTGTAGCGCCTCGCCTTCTTCGTTCTCGATCACGGCATCGCTAAAGAGGTCCGGCTTTTTCTTGCGGAAGAGATCAGTGATGCGATTGCGCGCTACACGAAAGAGCCAGCCGGTGATATGGTCAATCGGCATCAGCAGCCGGTTCGCTTCCACCAGTTTGTAAAAGACATCCTGCAGAACGTCCTCAGCGTCGCGCGGGTCTGGCACGCGCCGGCGGATAAAGTTGCGCAGACGGGAGGCTTCCCGCTTTACCACTTCGGAGATCCGCTGGTCCTGTTCAAGTGCCATGTGATCTACGCTCGCCACGACATTCCTCTACCCGTGTAGACGAATGAAGGGCGCGGATATTGTAGACGCACTAAGTTGCTGAGACCGATGGCGCGGATGAGCTGCGGACTTCGGCTGGAGGCGTATGAATTCCCTTGATCAACAGCCAGAGGCCGAGAATGACTTCAAAGATAACGATCGGCGTTCCGGTTCTGGCCCTCCGCAGGGGAACATCAGCTAAAGAAGACAACACGATGGCGGCCAAAGGAACGAGCACCGGCACCAGCGATGCAAGGATCCCCAACGCAGCCAACAGTCGAGGGACATAACGCGACTTGAACCAGAGCCAGGCGAACACCATAGAACCCATTCCGAAAAACACAGCTCCAATTCGATTTCCGCCAGTGTCTAGGCTGATGAACAATCGCGCCAGCCGAGGCAACTGCTCCGTAGGCAGAGTTTGCGATGAACCGGCTCCGCTCAGTAGCAGTAATGCAGCGAAATTGATTGCAACTGTGACAGCCGATACAGAGCATTCCACCAGCCGGCAGAACACCGCGAACAAAGCGAGGCTTCGGTTGACGGGTTTAAGGACGACGTAAAGGGCCACTAACAATATGACTTCGCCGACAAACATGGCCAGATCACCGGCAACGCCGAGCCTAAAGAGCTGGGCGGACGCGGCGATGTTCCTGGCGGTCTGCACAGCATCGCCCGGCACGATCACCCGACGGCGCACATAGAACTCCACAACGTTCGCAATAGCGATGGTGACGAGGTAAAGCATGCCGGCTACTTTGGTCGCCTTGCGTTGTGACTCGTCAACGGTATAGATCGCCATTTTGCGCCATTTTGTTTCCTTCTTCTGCTGGATTATTACAGGAAACGCTGCTTAAGCTCCTGCTCCTTCCATCGTTGTTCATTCACGCCCTTCACCAGGAGCCAGAAGATCAGCGATGCTGCCCCGAGGATGGCGAAGATGGCAAGGAAGGGGAACACGTGGGATGCGAGCGGCAGATACAAGAAGGCGAGCCAGCCCAAACCTCCAACCATCGATATCACGCCCAGGACCCGAGGCAGGAAGGTGGACCTGACAATGAGGTAGCCCGTCAGGAGCGCATAGAATCCAAAAAATACCAGCGCGATGCCTGCGCCACGGTCATTGACCTTAAGAAAGAGGAGGGCCAGCGCCTGCAACTGTTCCGCGCTGAACACACTCAAATAATGCGCACCTCCCAGGATGAACAAGGGGGCAATAAAAAAGACGCGGCTAAAAGTTTTGATGATGCCACCGGTCAGGCCCAGGAACGCCGCCACCAAAGAGACGCTCCTGCCCGCCGGCTTAAGCAAGTGATAAAAGAGAGCTGTGACGGAGATCTGGCACGCCATTTCAATGAGGTAGACTGCGAAAGCCAACTGAAACAAGCCCCGGTGAGCCAGTATGTTGGCCGCCGTAGTTGCGGCGTCGCCGTTGACCACCAGCTTGCCGCTCACGTAACCGGCGGAAAATATTCCCATCAGTATGGTGAGGAGGTAGAGGACGCCAGTCGTCAGGGTCAGCCAACGCAGTGAGGTTTTTCCCGGCGTTTGCGTAATTACACCTGTGCTCATATTCATTTCTCCTTGCGCGCTCGTTTGCCATCCACGCTGTTCGTTCACTTCCGACGACGACGTCATAGATTTAAGCCGGCGCTGAGTAAGCATCGACCCGGCTTGGCGCCAGCTTTGACTTGTGCGCACTTTTAAAGCGAATACGAACGAGCCAGAAAATCATCATCAATAGCGGGACCGCAGTCAGGAAATAGAGTGCGCCGGTGTTCCGCAAGAACGCGGGGAAGAGTTGTTGCCGGGCCAGGAACACCGAGCCTGCGGCGATCCAAAGGCCAAAGCACATTCGCCAGAGATGCCGCGTGATACGTTGTGTACCGAAAACACCACCGCGCAGCAGCATGCGAACGTCCCCCACGGCTGCAGATAAGGCAATGGCACCGAGGAACAAGTGCATTCCGGCGGGAACTCCATATTTTGAGCCGGTTGTGCTGTTCAGCGCCTGTATTCCGCTTGTCACCAGGAAAGCCCCCACCGCCAATGGAACCAGCAACGCGACCCAATCAAACTTACTGGTTTTTCCGGGTCGGCGTCTGACCGTGGCCCAGGCTGTCGCCACAAAGTAAAACGTGAGAGTACCTGCCAAAACATTAGACGGCTGGGATTTCATAAAAGCCAGCCATGCCGCGGCCCCGCCCATGCACATCATGGAAACGACGAATACCTTTCCTGTTACGCGATGCCGGCGGGAACCTTTGCGCAAAGCCAGGGTCAGGAATCCAGAGAGCAATCCAATGGCGCCGCAGCTGATATGAAACCACAGCAGAGGAGAATATGGCGTTGCCGGCCGGCCGGTGAACCTTAACAGCGCGGCTTTGGAATTTGTATTTTCAGGATCAAACGCCAACGCCTTGCGATAGTTTTCAATCGCCAGATCTTTGCTGCCTGCGGCTGCATAGGCTTCTCCCAGGCTGTCATAGGCGTTGGAAGACTTGGGATGCGTCTCAACATTCAGCCGAAAAATCTGAATGGCGGCCTGATTTTCTCCCTTGCGCAGGAATTGATATCCCAGATTGTTGGTATCTGAGAGGCTTTCGGGCAAGCCTGGGAATCCCCGCTCCCGCAGGCTGCGGTATTGCGCAACGCCCTCGTCAATTCCCTTGCTATTGATCGTCTGCGAAATGACGTCTACAAGCCGGATGGATCTCCGGTCGGCGGAAGGCCGTGAAGTGTTCTTAGTAACGACGAAAATTCCAAGGACAACCATGACAGCCAATGCCAGTAGACCGGCCACGATGGTGACTCTGCCGCGGGTGGTGTGCGTAAGACATTCCGACAAAATTTCAGTCATAAAAGTTCCACTTTGCGAGCTGACTTTCTTTCAATCAGATCGGGCCACGATATCGGCGCAGCCGGACCGCTATGGCAAGGAACACCGCAGCAACGGCCAGACCGGCCCAGAGTCCCGGCTGGCTGAAGAAATGGTGCGGAATGAGCATGCTCATGAAGTCGGCATTCCGGGGCATCTCGGGATCCGATGGCCCCGTAAGGCGTACCTTTAGCAAGGAGAGAAAATACGTGGTATTGAAAGCCATCTTTTCCACGCCCCAAATCACAAAGGGCGGGAAGACGGCCCATACAAATGGCGCGCGCGGCGCCGCGGCAGAAACCAGCAGCAGCCAGGCGTACAGGGGCGCGTACCAGAGCCCATGAACGGTGAGCATGTGGTAAAAGAGTTCGAGCGAGAAACGAAAGACAGACTGTTGTGTCCAAAGCGCAGCGATGTTTGCGCCACTTCCCACCAATACAGTACTGGCCAGCAGCAGCATGATGAACTGCGTGACCACGGCGATGGCAAAAGAGAGCACCGGGATAATGACCAGCGGAATCGCCAGCTTGGAGAGAACTGTTGTGAGATCGGAAACCGGCATCGACTTCCAGAACAGGATGCTGCGATCACGGCGCTCGCCATACAGCGCGTCAAGAGAGTAAAAGATTCCGACGAGAAGGGCTGTCCCCATGATCAGGGCCGCCGCAATCTCGTACGGCAACTCGATTTGGGCGCGCTGCTTCGCCGGGGCAAGCGTCAACACGGTACGCATGCGGTGGCCCGGCAGAGCCAATATGCCAATCAGATAGGCGACAAGAAAGACGGCGGCAGCGACGAGCGGCACAAGGTAAATCAACCGATTTTCCCAGAATTCGCGGCGTATCGACCAGAAAAAAAGCCGAGTGGCGGAGAAGGCCGCCGGCGCGATGCCCTGCGAGCCGAGCGAAGACCCGTTCATGGCGTTCGATGGCGTATTCATACGGAAACTCCTTGTGCCTCGACGGCATGATTGCCCACCACGGCGACAAACAAATCAGCGATGCTGGGTGTGCGTGCATCGCCTAGCGCGGCGAGTTGGCGGCGATCAACACGATCGGACGTCAAATCAAAAAGCAGGATGCTGCGACCAAGCGCTTCACGCTCATAGAGCGGCTTGAGAGCGCGGGCCGCCGCCACTTGCCCGGGATTCACCGTCAATTCCACGTAGCGCGACTCGATCTCTTCCATGCTGCAATTGAGCACGATACGCCCGCGATCCATGAACATAAGATCAGTGAGGACGTGCTGAAGCTCTTCCACCTGGTGAGTGGTCACAACAATGGTGCGGTTGCGATCAAAGTAGTCGTTCAGCAGGGAATCGTAGAACTGCTTGCGAAAGAGTAGGTCGAGTCCAAGCGTGGGCTCGTCCAGGACCAGTAATTTCGCGTCAATGGCCATCACCAGAGCAAGATGGAGCTGGGCCACCATGCCTTTGGACAATTGCTTGACCTTGCGATCGCGTCCGATGGTAGCTTTCGCAAGAAAAGCCTCCGCTTTCGCGCGATCAAACCGCGGATGCACTCCGGCAACGTAGTCGAGCGCCTGGGAGACGCGAAGCCAGCGCGGCAGCACAGCGACATCCGCAATGAAGCAGACATCGCGCATGAGCTGATCGCGCTCAGTCCAGGGATTGCGGCCAAGCACTCTCAGCTCTCCCTGATATGGCGTGAGGCCCAGAATTGCATTGAGCGCGGTAGTTTTGCCGGCGCCGTTAGGGCCGATGATGCCGAGAATGCGACCGTCTTCTACTCGAAGATTGATGCCGTCGAGCGCGACGGTTTTTCCAAACGATTTACGAAGACCGCGAGCTTCTATACAGGCCATAGCTTCAGCGCTCCTCTTCAGAGGGTTTTGAACCGGAGGGTTTTGAACCGGGAATTTTTGAATCGGCAAGTTTGGAGGTAGAAGGACTCGACTCGGCGGATTTCGACGCGGTGGAATCTGACGATCGAGTTGAGCCGTTCAGGAGTTCCTGCGCGTTGAGGCCGAGCCGCTGAATGGTTTCCTGAATCCTGGGCCAGTCTTCCAAAAGAAATTTCTGGCGCTCGCCCTGCAGCAACAGATCTCGCGCGCCGGCATTGATGAACATGCCCAGACCGCGCCGGGTTTCGACGAGCCCATCGTCCACCAGTTGCTGATAGCCCTTGAGGACCGTGAGTGGATTGACACGATATTCGGCTGCGACAGTGCGCACCGAGGGCAGCGGATCGCCCTCTTTCAGGACGCCGTCGAGGATCATCGCGACGACCCGGTCGCGAAGCTGGCGGTAAATCGGCTGACTGTCATTCCACTCACGGTCCATCAGGTTTCCAGTTACCTCTAACGTAGAGCAGCCGTTTGTTGTTTTACGCGCTGCAGGTCCATGTGCGCGTGCATGAGCTTGTCGCCCTTCAATTGAAACGTCCAATCCTCGGTGTGGTGGTTCGCGTCGATAAAAGTGAATACCGCGTGTTGCATGTGGCCGTACTGCGTGTTGCCGGCAACGTCCAGAAAATCGAATTCCACGGTCTTTCCGTCCGGCGACACCCTGGCCGCCATTCTTGGCCGGTTGCCGGCGTCACAATAATGCGTGAGGACCAGGCGGTCGTTATCCAGATAGAACATGGTAACCGGATGATCGTACTTGGTGGGATCGTCTTTTCCCGTCTCGCCCATCTCATGCACCAGCGCGTTTCCGCGAGAGGTTACACGCAGCGAGACCTGCGCCGTGGCCCCGTTTCCCATCTCTTTTACCGGCGGATCGGTGGTTACCGAGGCTTGCCAGGTACCGGCGAGGGTTTTCAGTTGATCGAAAGATTTTTGCGCGTCAGACTTTGGTGCGTCGGACTGGGTAGCGTGATTGTGCGCGTCAGACTGTGCAAATGCCATCGCGGAAAGCGATAACACAGCAACGGAAAGCATAATGCGAAGCGATTTCATCTAGAATCTCCTTCAAAGCGGCTGGACCACTGTACAGTGATATAGTTAACTATAACACTACATCATGTCAAGATAATCCTTACTGGCAATCGCCATCTGAATGAAAACACAGGGCATTTTATCTATACTCTTGAGTCCGCAACGCAAGGCTGACATCTATGTAGCATGGCAACATTGAGTGAATTCAACCTGGACAAGTCTGTTGCGGTCCTTATGCGCACTCCCGCAACCCTGGATGCGCTGTTGCGCGGGCTGCCCGAAAGCTGGGTGCGCAGCAACGAAGGCAAAGATACCTGGAGCGCATTCGACATTGTGGGCCACCTGATTGTTGGCGAGCGCACCGACTGGATGACGCGGATCCGCACGATTCTGGAAAACGGCGAAGCGCGTCCATTTGATCCGTTTGACCGCTTTGCGCAGTCGAGAGAGAGCCAAAACAAGTCACTGGAGCAACTCCTGGACGATTTCGCCCGCCTGCGAAGGGAGAATCTGGCCACGCTACAGGCGCTGAATTTACAGCCCGAAGACATGAGCCGGCGAGGAAAGCATCCGGCGCTGGGAGTGGTTACGCTCTCGCAACTTCTGGCGACCTGGGCCGTTCACGATCTTACTCATGTGCATCAACTGTCCCGAGTGATGGCCCACCAGTATCGTGATGCTGTTGGTCCGTGGAGCGCATATCTGGGCGTGCTGCAGTGTAGTGGGCATAGCTCTTAGTAGGGGTTTGGCGCTCCGCTAAAGGTCTCTTTCCTTTAACGCGGGTCAGGTTGTCCAATTTTCGATTTTCAGATTTTTGATTCGGGCGAAGACGCGGTCATTGGTGACAAGCGTGGCTCCGGTGGCCAGAGCATGAGCGGCAATCAAGAGGTCAAGATTGCCGATGGGTTGACCAGCGCGTTCCAGGCCGGCGCGCAAGAGCCCATATTCCTGAGCAGCCTTTGAGTCCCACGGGAGAACCGTCACACGCAGGAGAAATTCTTCGATGACTTCGAGAAGCCTTGTGGCTTCAGGACGGCGTGCTGCTCCGTAACGCAATTCTGCCTCAGTGATGCTTGAGAGATGCACCTGCGCCATAGGAATCCGGGTCAGCCGCCGGCGAACCGCGGGTATGTTCCCCTTGATGATGTAACTTGCGATATTGGTGTCCAGCATGTAACGGACAGCCATCAGAACAACTTCCGCTTTTGCGGTGGAACATCACCGCGCTCCACCATAAAATCACCGGGTACGTGGGCCTCGTCGGCGAGCTCAAAAAAAGTTTCCCAGGAATCCGGGCGGCGCGAAAGCACGACATCGCCGGTTTGAGGATCTTGCCGGATAAAGACCTCATTCTCTTCAAACCGAAATTCGG
>DASXIL010000578.1:0-5945 GCA_036497985.1 Candidatus Angelobacter sp.
GTAGGGTTCTTTTGACCTCCTGCTCTTCTCCGTGTCTCCGTGCCTCCGTGGTAGGTTTGTCTCCTATAATCCTTCCATGTCGATCGCTGACAACATCAATGCCATCCATGAGCGCATTGGGCACGCCGCTGCACGTGTTGGCCGCAATCCGGATTCCGTCGTCTTGATGGCCGTCAGCAAGATAGTCGAACCAAAGCGTATTCAAGAAGCCTACGCCGCCGGCCTGCGCGTGTTTGGCGAGAACCGGGTGCAGGAATTCGAAGGCAAGTCCGCAGGACTCAGTGAACTCAAAGATGCCCAGTGGCACCTAATCGGACATCTGCAAAGCAATAAAGCCAGAAAAGCAGCCGAGCTGTTCCACAGCATCGACTCAGTGGACTCTCTACGACTAGCAGAAAAGCTCAACCAGGCCGCAGCAGAGGCGAATAAGAAGCTTGATGTGCTGATCGAAATCAAGGTCGGCCAGGAAGAAAGCAAAGCCGGAATACCGCTGGATTCACCTGAACTGGAAAAGCTGCTCCGCGCCGCGCCACAGATTGAGAGTCTCCAGATTCGCGGATTGATGACCGTGCCGCCATTTACTGAGAATCCTGAAGGCGCGCAACCGTATTTCCGCCTGCTGCGCGATCTGCGCGACCAGATCGCAGCGCGCAAGCTGCCCGCCATCGCGATGGACGTGCTTTCCATGGGGATGTCGCACGATTTTGAAGTAGCCATTGAAGAAGGTTCGACCTGTGTGCGCGTGGGCACAGCGATTTTCGGAGCGAGGCCAAAACCATGAAAACGACAGACCGTATTTTTGCCTGGGTCCTGCTGGTACTCGGGTGCGTACACTGTGCCGTGGCCTTTGTAGTACACAAGAGCCTCAGCATCGAAGCGATCTGGTTTTTCAGCGGAGGGCTGGCGGTGATTTTTGGCGCCCTGATAAATCTGCTGCGCATTGCCCGGCCGGATGACCGGCTGGCCGCGCGGACCAGCGCGCTGGCCAACCTGCTGTTGTTCGTTGTCTTTGCGGCCGCCTTGCCCTGGCTCGTGCACCGTGAGCTCACACAGAATCCTCAAGTCATTGTGGTTGGGATAGCGGTGGTGGCGGAGTTTGGTTTTTCTTTACGGCAATGTTTCCGGTAAATGAATCCGCGAAGGGCGTGTCGTTCTCAATCAAGGTCCATCCTCGCGCGCGTAAGAACGCCATCACCGGAACAGTGGGTGACGCGCTCAAGCTGGCGCTGACCGCGCCGCCCGTCGAAGGTCGCGCCAACCAGGCAGTGATTGAATTCTTTGCGGATTTGTTTGCAATTCCGCGCTCCTCCGTTACCATAGCCAGCGGTGAAACCAGCCGAAATAAAGTAGTCCGAATCTCCGGCCTGAGCCGGGGATCGGTGGAACAGCGGCTAAGCGCGGTACTGAGCAGCTAGCAATTTGCGGCCAAGGAGAAACACTTTGTCCTTTTCTGAACGCCTGGAGCAGATCAAGACCGGCTTTGAAAGGCCGTTCTGGGTGGCCAACGTCACTGAGCTGTTCGAGCGGCTCTCGTATTACGCCGCATTCGCCTCGCTCGCCCGCTACCTGCACGAGGCGCTGATGTTTCCGGTCCAGCAGGCCAGCAGTTTGACCGGACTGTTCGGTGGACTCGTCTGGTTCATGGCTGCCTTTGGGGGCACCATAGCTGATCGATTGGGATTTCGCCGCGCTCTTTCACTGGCGTACCTGATCCTGAGTTGCTCGTATTTCCTGCTGGGCTCGCTGGCTGCGCCATGGCTTGGGCCGATACGCGATCACATGCCGCTCATCGTACTGGTCAGCGTGGTTCTGGCGCTGCCTGCGCTGGGTATCGCCCTGGTAAAGCCTGCTGTGGTTGGCACCACGGCCCGTGCATCGAAAGAAAATGTTCGCTCGATTGGCTATTCAATTTATTACACGCTGGTCAATATTGGCGGGGCTGCGGGACCGTACGTAGCTTCATGGGTGCATCGCCACATGAGCGTGGAAAACGTATTCCGCGTCGCGGCGGGCAGCGTCTTCGTGATGTTTTTTGCCGTGCTGATTTTCTTCCGCGAGCCGCGCCGCTCCGGCGATGTGCAGACCGCCAGCCTCGGGGAATCAGTCAAGAACTTTGGCACGGTCCTGTCAAACCCGCGCTTCATGCTGTTTCTGCTGATCTTTTCCGGCTATTGGATCGTGTATTGGCAGGAGTTCATCATTCTCCCGCTCTACGTTCATGACTATATCGACGCAAAAGCCGATACAGAAATCATGCTGATCACCGGGCCATTATTGGTGATCGCTTTCACCATGCTGGTGAACCTGGCCACACAGAAGGTTGCGCCGTTTCGCGCCATCACTCTCGGAACGCTGGTTTCGGCTGTGGCCTGGATTCTGCTGATTATCCATCCCTCGGTAATCATGGCCTATGCCACTCTGGCAGTCGTGGCCATTGGCGAAATTATCCAGTCTCCGCGTTATTACGAATATATCTCTCGTCTTGCTCCTCCAGGACAGCAGGGCACGTATATGGGCTTTGCGTTTCTGCCTATCGGCATCGGCTCGCTGATCGCAGGATGGTTTGGCGGAAAACTGATCCACCACTTCGGCGAGGTCAAACATCAGCCTCAACAGATGTGGTGGGCGGTAATCGCCGTAGGCGTGCTGACCGCATTGCTGCTGTGGATTTACGACCGCACGCTGATGCCGAAAGAGGCAGCGGCCAAGGCTTGAAAACCTTACCACTGATTAACACCGATAACACTGGGAAAAAACACAAAATCCTGAACCACAGAGGACACGAAGGAACACGGAGAAAAGGGAGATTACCGCGGATTTGAGCGGATGAACGCGGATCGGGAATTTTCATCACGGAGATGCGGATTCGCGGAGAAAAATCTTTGAAACACAGAGGATCAGAGGAAGCGGAGGAACCCTGCCTCCGTCTCACCCCGAAAGTTCGTCGTTCGACAAGGGCCTCCCTCGCTGCGCTCGGCACTTCGGCGAAATGTGTTTAAATAGAAGTACAACTTATGGATTTGAAAGCTATTCAGTCAGCCCTGCATGAGCGCAATATCGATGCATGGCTGTTTTATGACCATCACCATCGCGATCCCATCGGTTACAAAGTGCTGGGACTGCCTGAAGGGCTGATGGTCACGCGCCGCTGGTTTTACATTATTCCGCGTGAAGGCGAGCCGACCAAGCTGGTCCATCGCATTGAGGCGGGGCACCTGGATTCTGTCCCCGGCGCCAAGCGCGAGTACTCTTCCTGGCGCGAGCTCTGGGACAACCTGCAGGCTATGCTGGTGCGCCATCGCACGGTGGCTATGCAGTATTCGCCCAACAACCTGATTCCCTACATCGGCCTGGTGGACGCAGGTACGGTGGAACTGGTTCGCAGCTTTGGCAAGGAGATTGTAAGCTCCGGCGACCTGGTGGCGCGTTTTGAAGCCGCCTGGAGTGATGAGCAGATCGCCAGCCATTTTGCCGCGCGTGACGCCATCGACGCCATTGTGCCGGAATGCTTCAAAGAGATCGGCCGACGCGTCCGCAAGGGCGGCGCCACTGAGTACCAGATCCAGCAGTGGCTGGCGGAGGCGTTCCGCCGCGAAAGCCTGGTCACGGAAGACCTGCCGATTGTGGCGGTGAATGCCAACAGCGGCAACCCGCATTACGGGCCGAGCGCGGAAACTTCGTCGGCGATCAAAGACGGCGATTTTGTGCTGCTGGATATTTGGGCAAAGAAGAACACGCCCAACGCCGTCTATTACGACATTACCTGGACAGGAGTGCTGGGCACGCCGACGGAAAGACAAGTCGAAATTTTCAACATCGTGAGCGGCGCGCGCGATGCGGGCGTCAAGAAAGTTGTGGAGGCCTTTGCCGGCAAGCGGCGCATCGCCGGATGGGAAGTGGACCAGGCCACGCGCGAGCACATCACCAACGCGGGCTATGCGCAATACTTTACGCACCGCACGGGACATTCCATTGGCGTGAACGTGCATGGCAATGGCGCGAACATGGACAACCTTGAAACCAAGGACGACCGCGAAATTATCCCGAACACCTGCTTTTCCATTGAGCCGGGCATTTACCTGCCGGAGTTTGGCGTGCGCAGTGAAGTAAACGTGCTCACCCGCAACGGCGCGGCTGAAGTAACAGGTAAAATACAGAACGAATTGGTCATTATTTGATGGCGAAAACAGAAACCACTACACCGGACGCCCAACCCACAACCGCAGCCGTCCCCTTTACTGGAATGGCAGCCATGGCTCCGCTGATCGGCTGGGTGATCCCCGGCGCCGGCCATTTGATCCAGAGACGCTGGATACGCGGCCTGCTGCTGTTTGCTTCCGTGGCGGGTATGTTTGCCTTTGGGCTGGCAATGCAGGGCAAAGTCTACCAACCCAACACGGGCGATCTGCTGGATATCCTGGGATTCATCGGCGATCTGGGCTCTGGCGCGTTTTATTTTATGGCGCGCGTCTTTGACTGGGGCGGCACTTCCATCACGTCCGCCGTGGCCGACTATGGAACGAAATTTATTGTTGTGGCGGGTCTCTTGAACATCATGGCAGCCGTGGACGCTTACCACATTGCGATTGGAAAGAAACAATGATGCTGGCGCTGCAACTCTCTCACTTCACCGCCGCAACGCTGTTTGCGTTCTTTTTTTCCATCGTGTTCGGCATCACCCAGCGCAACACTCCGAATGAGATGGTCCGCTACGGCGCTTATTGCTTTGCCATGGCCCTTGGCGGGCTGTTTGTGGCGGGATGGTTCATGTGGCTGCTGCATCATTAGGCATTTGGTAAATGAATAATTTTGTAATTTGGTAAATGAAGCGAGGAATGCTTCTTCGTTTGCCGAAGTTACCCGATTACCGAATCACCCAATTACCAATTCACTTCGGTTCCGATCCGTTCTTGATCGGCTGCCCGTTATAAATGATTCGGGTCTTCACGCCAAACCGTTTGTAGCGCGTGTACTTCAGAGTTTCCCGAATGTGGACGTCTCCACCCCCGTCCTTGAAGTGCAAAATGTCATCGGCGCGGGTATATGTGGGAAACCAGTATTGTCCGTCCACCTGTTCACGATACGTCACGAATTTGGGGCTCAGGTTCTCTTGCCCTTTTTTGTGAGTGTCCGGAACGTTCTTGCCGCAGGTCTTCACGATCTGAAAATCGCGATTGTCGACCCAGATGCGTCCCTGGAAAAAACGTGGACCACCGTTTTTATCTACTTTCTTTGGCGCTACGTCTAAAACATAGGTGTCCAGTTCGTCCACGTGCTGCTGGCCGGCATAAAGGATGTTGTACTCTGGAAGGTCCTCGGTGGTCAGCACAAAAGGCAGGTGATTGCGGAAATCGTCAAAATCTTCCTTGGTGAGCATTACGCGGGTGAGCGTATTCATGGGCGCGTACGTCACGTTCTCAATACGTTTTCCCTGATCGTCATACAGGACATCGGTGGTTTCCTTGAACGTGCCATCCACGGTATCGCCGTCCACCGTTTCCACCGTCACTTCTTGCGTATAGGTATAGTGGTTGCGCGCTTCTTTGAAAATAGCTTCCTGCCCGGCGAACTTCTGGATTAAGTCCTGCACGCTGATGCTTTGCGGAGGAGACGAATTGAGCTGGCCATCGCCGGCTTCGCAATTGGTCTGGGCGGTTAAGGCGAGTGGGGAAAGCAAAACACAAATCGACAAAGCAACGAACTTCAAGGCGAAAGTCGTTGCGTACGCATGCAACACAAATCGTGGACCACGCATAATTTTTCCTAAACGGATTTCTATATTGACTTAGATGCGCGCGGAGCCCCAGTCGCAACGCGGCATGCTGCGGCTTAACAAATAAAAACGGAACGGCGGGCCGCCCCGAACGGAGATGGTCCCTTGGTATTAAGTGGTTTAAGTTCTATGGCTTTTTGTCCGGCGTCTTGGAATTGTCTTTGGGGTTATC